>JADGRT010000426.1 GCA_017880715.1 Verrucomicrobiia bacterium
GTCTCATCGGTCTCCACGTAGGCGCAATTGCCGGCGGAACCGCTGCCCAAGATAGTTAGGCGAACAGGCACAGCTCACCTTAGTGACCGGGCAAATGGGGAGCAACGTTTTTGATGCCCAGGGGCGTTCTGACTTGAAATGACGCCGACCTGAACTCCGGGTCATGAGAGCGGACAGGCGAGACGCCTGTCCTGCTTTGGGGTCCTAAGGTGCTAAATCGGTCACCCGGAAATTATCGAGGTAAATGGTGTAGGTGCCGGGGCCGGCGGCGGGGACCAACTCCAAATGCTCGAACACACCTTTGCCGGTGCTGGTCTGCAAAATGCCATTGCCCGTGAAGCCGCGCACTGGTTCGTAGGGCAGGAAGAAACTGAGCTTCGTCCATTGGCCCGCTGACACGAGGCGGCCCTTCGGCGGGATCTTGGTGTTGTCGGTCGTTCCGCCAATGAATTCGATCGTGCCGCTGGTTCCGCCGTCGGCGCCAATGGAGGCGGTGGTGCTGGTTTCGCGGAACCCAATCGCAACATACAGGTCGTTATCCGTGAAGATGTCGAACTGCAGGACTTGATTCGTGCTGATGGTCGGGTTCGGAAGGTTGGTGGCGTTGAAGGTGGTCAATCGCAGCCAGGGATCAGTCGTGCCGGTCTTGAAGCTCCAGCCGGCGGTCAGCACTTTGGCGCTGGAGTGGCCGGGGGGAAAGGCTTTGGTTACGCACGCGAAGTTCGGCGTGGCGTTGAGAAAACCCGTAGTCGAACCGGAGGCGGAGGGCGGCTGAAACATCACTTGGGTTCCCGCGGCATAGGCCTCGAAGTCGGTCAACGTTTGCGAGGAGGCCTGGCGTGCGCGGTAGAAGCGCGAAGGGAAATGCGCGGCGTCGGGATCAATGAAGGGCAGGGGACCGTTGCTGCTGGTTAGCACCGAAATCGGTTTCCAGTCCGTCAGGTTGGTTGAAGCCTGAATGAGATAGTCCTGGCCCGGCAGGCCGGAGAAGACCAGTTGCACCTGGCCGTTGGTTAGCATCGCGGCGGAGAGGAACCGGATCTCGGGCAGACTCACGGCCAGCGTGGCGGTGCTGCTCGCGGTCAGGCCCGCGGCATTGCTGACCACGACATCATACGATCCGGCGTTGGCAGCTTGAACGTTGGTTAATGATAGCGATGGATTAGTCGCGCCGACGAGATTGGCGCCGTTAAACCGCCATTGGTAGGCAAGGGGATTCGAGCCGGTCGCCCCGACCGTGAAAGTGACGTTGGCGCCAGCGCTCACGGTTTGGTTTGCCGGTTGGGACGTGATGACGGGCGGCTGGAGCGCTCCGGCGCTGAGGTCTTCCACGCGCACGTTGTCGAAAAGCACGAAGGCATCCTCCGCAGGGCTGACGATGGAGGCGAAGGGGTCCATGTAACCGATCATGATGTTGCCGGAAGTGAAGGCCGAGGTGTTCGTCCGTTGGGCCACAATGGTGCCATCCAGGATCCAGAGGATGATGTTGTTCGTCTGGCGGAGCTCGACTTCGATCCAGTTCTTGCCGGGTGCGCCGGTGGTCTCGAAGCGCGCGGGCGGAAACAGACTCTGGTAAATCGTGGCCGTGTTGTTGGAGGCGGTTAACCCGCTGGTGCCCGCCGCCGTCAGGTCAATCTGTGTGCCGGACAAATTGCCGAGATAGGCCCGGTAGTCCGCTGCGGTGCCGCCCTCGCCATCGGCGGCAAACCAAATCCCGTCCGAAGATGAGGCCGATGGCGCGGCCCAGTTAACCTGAGTGCCGAGGTGGTTGATGCCGAGAATGGCGTATTCAGTGCTGCCGGTGGAATTGAGGCCGCCCGCGCCGCCGGGGTAGTTGATCCAAAGGTCGAACTTGAGGGCGAAGTTGCCGCTGAAGGATTGCCCTTGGGGGTAAATGTTGACGCCAGCGGTGGAGGCATTGGCGTCATTGTTGTTCACCGTGAATCGCATCCCGCGCGTGGTGCCGTCGGGCGAGTTCGGGGCGGGCGGAATCAGGATGGTGACGCCGTTGAAGGTGCAGGGCGTCGCGCCGTAATCAAAGGCCCAATCTGCCGTGTAATCGGGAACGCCGTTGGCCGCGCCCCAAAAGAGGTTCCAATTCGCCGAGGTGTCTGTGTCGAAGTTGTCGGCGAGGAGAACCGGGTGGACGTTCGTGTTCACCCGGAGCAGGGCGAGCCGGCTGGTGACCGAACCGGAACTGTTGGTCACGACGACGGTGTAGCTTCCCGCATTGGCAACCTGGGCGTTGCTGATGAGCAGGCTCGCGCTGGTCGCACCCGCAAGGAACGCCCCATTGAACTGCCAGCGGTAGCTGAGCGGCGGGTCGCTGGCGGTCAGCACCCGATAGGTGAGGCTGGCGCCGGGGACCACGGTTTGGCTGCGCGGCTGGTTAATGATGACCGGTGAAAACGGTGATATCGTGTAGTGCGGGATCCGGATTACGCCGTCACTGGTTGTCCCTTGGCTTGGCCCTTCGTCGCTGAGGAGCGCGGCCAGGTTTGAATTGGTCATGACATTGGTAATGGTGTTGGGGCTTCCATCCACGGTGATCGCGGTTTGGACCAGGCGGATGCCGTGGCTGTAATCGGCGTAGGTTTCCTCGTGGCCGTTGTAGAGCGGCTGAATGGGCGTACCTGAAGCGTAGTGCCAGCCGTAGATGACTACTGGCTTGGGTACCCCGGTGTGCAGGTTGGAGTAGATCATCGTGGAGATGACCACGTCCTTCTTGTCCCCGCTGACGAGTGCGCCGAGAGGAAACGAATTGGTGAACCCATTGCGCTGGGTCCGCACCATGTCGTTCTCCTGAGCAAAAACAGGCACGGTTATCATGTCACCGCTAGCGGGGATCGGTTGAGGTGTCATCTTGACCGCGGCATTCGTCCAAATCTGGTTCACCATTTTGCGCGTCGGCAGGGTGTAACCGAGCGCGTTACACAGACGTTGGGCCAGGAGCGGCGTTGTTGGTTCGAGGAAGTAATCGGCATCCGTGCCGATGGCGAGGTAGTCGGGGGCCGCGTAGTAAGTCGCGGTGTGGCTGGT
>JADGRT010000060.1 GCA_017880715.1 Verrucomicrobiia bacterium
ATAAAAATGAAAGCTCCGCGCAGCGGTCGAAAAACATTATGGGGCGCGGATGCCCTCATCCGCGCGAAGTTAAACGAATCGAACACGCGGACGAGGGCGCTCCCGCGAATGCTGGCCGCACGTTTCGGAGGGTGGAGCTCCGCGACGCCCTGACTAATCGGATGTCGGACGGTTGTGGGAATTGCAGGGGCGCAGAGAAGAAGAGGTTAGGGGCTCGTGGAACTCGCCCCTCCGACTCGCCCCTCCGAGGATTGGCCATGAAACGCAGGGGCGATTTCGAAGTGCGCCTTTCCCTGGAAAGGAGCGAGCACATTCCTGTCCGCTGGGCGCGTATGACAGCCCCCAAAGGCCGACCAGAATGTCGGCGCTCCGGAAAAAGGAGTTGCCTGCGCGGTTTCTTTTTTCCGAATTATTTTGCGGGTTGCCCGTCGAAGTGGATTACTTTGGATACTAAATCATGAAAAAATGGATTGTCCTGGTTATCGTCCTCGCGGCCGCTGTCTGGGGCGCCTGGAAATGGCGCCCATGGCAGGGGCTGGGCAATGAGGCTCAAAAGATCGACCGGCCCACCACCGCCGCTGTGATGCAAACTAATATCGCCTTTGCCATCAGCGCCGCGGGCGACATCGGTCCCGCCGACCAGGTTTCCGTCCGTCCCGAAATCAACGGCCGCATCATGGCGCTGAACGTCGATATCGGCGACAAGGTCACCAACGGCACGGCGTTGTTCACGCTCGACGACACCGACTTGCAGACCGAGCGTTCCTCGCGACAGACGGAAATTGAAGGCGCCAAGCTGCAACTTGAACGCGCCCAGCGCAACTTCCAGCGCAGCGAGTTGCTCTTCAAGGAAAACCTGATCTCCCGCGAACTCTACGACGACAGCAAAACCGAGTTCGAGCTGGCCAAGAACGCCCTCGAGCGTGCCCAAAAGGATATGCGCCAGGTCGAAGACAAACTCACCAAAACCAAGATCATTGCCCCGTTTGATTGCACCGTGCTGACCCGTCCCGTTTCCGTCGGCCAGGCCGTTTCCGGCTCCGGCGGCTTCAACAGCGGCACCGAAGTGCTCACCATCGCCAACCTGAACGAAATGATCATCAACGCCCACATCAACCAGGCCGATGTCACCCGTTTGAAGGTGGGACAAGACGTCGAAATCGAGGTGGAAGCCGTGGCCGGGTTAAAGTTTAAAGGCCAGATCGAGCGCCTGGCGCCGCAAGCCACGGTGAAGAACGGCATCAAGGGCTTTGCCACCCGTATTCTCTTGCGCAACATCGATGCGCGCGTCCGCCCCGGCATGACGGCGAACCTCTCCATCCCCGTGGCCTCCGTCGACAACGTTCTGGCCGTGCCGCTCGCCGCGGTCTTCTCCGAGCAGGGCGAGCGTTATGTTTACGTCAAGAAAGACGATGGCAGCTTCGAGCGTCGAACCGTGCAAATTGGCGTCGCCGATTTCTTTTTCGTCGAGATTCAAAGCGGTCTGACCGGGGGCGAAACGGTGGCTCTGGAACAACCCGCCGCGGGCGCCAATCCCATCGTGAAAACCCCGGAAAAACCCAGCCTGAAAAAGCAACTGGCCACCATCATCAGTGGTGGCGCGACCAATGCGCCCGGCAACGGTTCTCCGGGCAACACCCCCGCCGCTGCCGCCGGCAACGCCCCGGCCCGCAGCACCAACCCGCCCGCCGCACCCCCAACCCCGGCCCGCAAGTCCTGATCGCCATGTCCCTGGTCGAACTCCGCAACGTCAGCAAAATCTATCGCGTTGGCGACGAGGAAATTCGCGCGCTCGACGATGTCTCGCTGGACATCGAGACCGGCGAGTTTATTTCCATCATTGGCCCCTCCGGCAGCGGCAAATCGACGCTCATGCACATTTTGGGCTGCCTGGACTCGCCCACGCACGGCACCATCAGGCTGGACGACACCCTGATCGAACGGGCTTCGCCCGCGCAGTTGGCGGCCATCCGAAATCAGAAGATCGGTTTCGTATTCCAGTTCTTTAACCTGCTGCCCAAGCTCAGTGTGGCGCAAAATGTCGAGCTGCCCATGATCTATGCCGGCGTGTCCAGTCGGGAACGCCGAGAGCGCGCCATGGCGGCGCTTAAGATGGTCGATCTGGAAAACCGCAGCAAACACCGGCCGATGCAGCTCTCCGGTGGCCAGCAGCAACGCGTGGCCATCGCCCGCGCCCTGGTCAACCGTCCCAAGATCGTCTTTGCGGACGAACCCACTGGCAACCTCGACTCGCACACCGGCGAAACCATCCTGCATCTGTTTCGCGAACTGAGCCAACAGGGCCGGACCATCGTGCTGGTCACCCACGATCCCGAAATCGCCGCCGTCACGCCGCGCCGCATTGAAATCCGCGACGGCAAGATTTCGCAAACCGTGGACGCCAAACTGGCCGGTTTGGACCGCTTGTCCCCAACGCCCGCTCCTTAATGGATCTCTGGATCACCATTACCATCGGGTTCAAAGAGATTTGGGCCCACAAGTTTCGTTCGCTGCTCACGATGCTGGGCATCATCCTGGGAGTCGCCAGCCTGGTGGCGATGTCCGCCTTGGTCAAAGGCATGGAAAATGGTTTGCGCGAGGCCCTGGTCGCCATTGGCGGTCTGGAAAAAGTCACGGTGGTCGAAGAAGACGTCCCCGCTTGGCAGCAGCAGCTTGCCGACCAGGCGCCGGGCATCACCATGCGGGACGTTTACGCGCTGAAGGATAGCGCGCCGATGATCAAACTCATCACGCCCGAAATGCGGATGCGGGGGCCGACCGTCACCCGCCAAGGCAAGGCTTTTCATCCCTGGATGATCGCGGGCACCTGGCCTTCCGCCCTGGAAATGAACCAGCACGTCATTGCCCATGGTCGCATGTTCAATGAGATCGATGATGAATCCGCGCGGAGTGTCTGTGTCATCGGCACCGCCACGCGTGATGAGTTGTTCGGATCGCCCGAGACCACCGGCCAGGAAATCATTCCCATCGGCGAAAGAATCAACATCAACGGCCATCTCTTCACCATCATCGGCATGTTCAAGCATTATGAGAGCGATCAGGAACGCAAGCGCCGCGAGCTGGAGAAGAACCAGCCCAAGGAGATCAAGACCGGTCCGGCCCGCAGCCGGGGCTACGGCGGCAATCGCAGCAGCTTCGTTTTCCGGCTCAAGAACTCCACGATTTACCTGCCCATGAATACCATGTGGATCAAATTTCGCTCGACCGCCGGCACCAATAACATCCCCGATCCGCGCCTGAGCGGCCTGCAGCTCAAGGTCGCCGACAGCGAGCGGATGGAGCCGGCCTTGCAGCAGGCGCGGAATGTTTTGATGCATACCCACCATGGCATTGAGGATTTTGAATTCCGCACGCAGGAATCCTGGTCCGAGAACATCTCCCAGCAGATCCGCCATGCGCGCGTCAGCCGCGGCATCATCGCCGGCATCAGCCTGCTTGTCGGCGGCATCGGCATCATGAACATCATGTTCGCCAGCATCACGGAGCGTATTCGTGAAATCGGCATCCGCAAGGCCGTGGGCGCCACCACCTTTTCGATTTTCATTCAAATCCTGGTCGAGAGCATCGTCATCGCCCTGCTGGGCGGGCTGGCCGGGCTCGTCACTTCCTATGCGCTGGTGCGGGTGCTGGCGGCGATGTCCCCCGCCGAGAACGCCCCGCAAATCACGCTCGCGTCCATGGCGCTCGCGTTTGGTTTTAGCGCGGGCATCGGCGTGGCGGCCGGCCTGTTGCCCGCCCTCAAAGCCGCGAAGCTGGATCCCATCGAGGCCCTGCGTTACGAGTAGTCATGAACTTGTTCAACGCCATCGCGGTTGGGTTCAAGGAAATCTGGGCGAATAAATTTCGTTCCTTCCTGACTATGCTGGGCATCATCCTCGGCGTGGCCAGCCTGGTGGCCCTGTCCGCCATCGTCAACGGCATGGAAAACGGCATGAAGGAAGCCCTCATTGCCATGGGCGGCCTCGACAAAGTCCTGCTGGAAAGTCAAGACGTGCCCGCCTACCAGGAACACCTCGCCGACCAGGCCCCGGGCCGCACCATGAAAGACGTCCAGGCTTTGCTGCAAAATGCTCCGCTCATCCGCGTGGTGTCGCCGGAAATGGGCACCGGTCACGCGGTGTTGACGCGCGCCGATAAAGCGGTCTGGCCCTCGGAACTGGTCGGCGTTTGGCCGGCCGTGCTGGAAATGAATCTGCACACGGTGCAATACGGCCGGTTTTTCACCGCGCTCGACGAGGAACGCGCCAACAATGTCGTGGTCATCGGCACCGGCATCCGGGATGAATTGTTTGGGTCACCCGAGGATTTGGGCCGCGAGATCATTCCCCTCGGCGAACAATTGAAAATCAACGGTCAGGTCTTCACCATCGTCGGCCTGCTGACTCGCTATGAGAGCGAGCAGGATCGCAAAAAACGAGAACTGGCCAAGCGGCAACCCAAGCCGGCTCCCGGCGCGTCGAACCCGGCCGGCGTCGGACCGCGGCGCGCGCGTGGTTGGGGCGGACGCGGCGGCGGCGGTTGGGCTTTTCGGCGCAAAAACATGACCGCATACATCCCCCTCAACACCATGTGGCTCCGGTTCCGGGCGGCGTCCGGGCTAAATGAAACTCCCGATCCAACACTGACCGACATCGACCTCAAGGTCGCCAGCCTGGAGCAAATGGAAACCGCCCTGCAACAAGCCCGCAACGTGCTGATGGTCACCCACAGTGGCATCGAGGATTTCACCTTCGCCACCCAGGAAAGCGCCGTGGAGAACATCAACACCGCGATTCGCAACGCGCGGCTCAGCGGCGGCATCATCGCTGGTATCAGCCTCCTGGTCGGCGGCATCGGCATCATGAACATCATGCTGGCGAGCATTACCGAACGCATCCGCGAAATCGGCCTGCGCAAGGCCATCGGCGCCACCCACGGCGCCATCTTTCTCCAGATCATCGTCGAAAGCGTCGTCATCGCCGTGCTGGGGGGTCTCCTGGGCATGGCCGCTTCGCATGGGTTGGTGTACCTTCTGGAATACCTGACGCCCTCGCAGAATGCGCCAGTCATTCACCTGGACGCCATGCTCGTCGCCTTTGGTTTCAGCGTCTGCGTGGGCATCCTCGCCGGCCTCTACCCTGCCGTCAAAGCCGCCAAGCTCGATCCGATTCAGGCCCTCCGGTACGAATAACGGGGGAGGTTCAAGGCACAAGGATTTGTCGTCCTCGTCCTCGTCCTTCGTCCCTCGTCCTCGATTTCAGTCATTCATTCGAGGACGAAACAACGGTGTGATAGGGACCCATATCCCATCCAGGCTCTCCGGCACGAATAACGGGGGAGTTTCAAGTTCTGAGCCAGTCACACTTAGCCCGATCTTCATTATGAGCAATAGAGAAGTGAGAATTTTGCGCCCGCCAAGCGAAAACCCGCGCGACAATACAATTAACGGCCGTACTTTATATTGTCGCGTTCATTTTCCGCTACCATGATCAAAGTCGCGTTCGTCTTGCGGTTTCGCCTCTGCCGATGGCCGTGGCACCGACCGCCAAGTGCAAAAAGATTTAAACTCTCAGCCACGCCCCGGGTGGAGATGGCCGGGCCGATTCGCCAGTTCCGTGAACAGTTTGCCGCGTTAAAACCGGAGTTCGGAACCGTCGTATCGCTGGCCACCACGAGCCGGCCGCTCAGTAATGACACGCGGCTCTTGCCATTTGCGGAATTCCTCGCGGAGGTGGTCAGCAAAGGGATGTCCTCCTGATGGGACCATGAACCTAAGGCAAAAAGCCCGGAGCGCCCACATTATTTGTCGTCCTCGTCCTTCGTCCTTCGTCCTCGATTCCAGTCATTCATTCGAGGACGAGGACGAGGGACGAAGGACGAGGACGATCAAAGAGCCAGCAGGAATTTCCGGATCTCATTCAGTCTGCCCTTGGCGGTTCGTTTGGTCAGCCGGGGGAATTTGTCGTGGAGCATGACGAAATCTTGATTGCGGGTTAGCATCAGTTTGTCCTCCCGGCTTTCCAACAGGGTGATGCTGCGTTCCGACGCCAAGCGCTTGATATCCTGGAGCTGGAGGAGCAACTCGGCCGGAGCGGGCAGAGGGCCGAAACGATCGAGCAACTCTTGCCGCAGACCCTGCAAAGATGCCTGGTCACCCGCCTGCGCCAGTTTGCGGTACATCTCAATGCGCTGGCGCGGTTCGGCAATATACGCCAAAGGAAAATGCGCCGACGCCTTGGCGCAGGGCGGCGAAGGCTTGGGTTTCTTGGAAGCCGTCTCCACCGGGCTGTTCTCGCCCAAAAAAACCGCGGTTTCACGCGGCACTTGAATGGGAGGCGCGGTGGCTGGAATTTCCGGCTTGACTGGGGCGGGATGGTTTAACGCGAGGGTTCCAGGATCAGTCGCGGGATCCAGGACGAGGAAATCCAGGCGCGCCTGTACCGCCACGCGCGGGGCTACCCGCTCGCCTTTCAAGACACGGATGCTCTGTTTGAGCAACTGACAATAGAGATCGAAGCCGATGGCGGTGATATGCCCGCTCTGCTCGGGACCCAGCAGGTTGCCGGCGCCGCGGATTTCCAAATCGCGCAAGGCGATTTTAAAACCGCTGCCCAGCTTCGAATACTGCTTGATGGCGCTGATCCGTTTGCGGGCGTCCGCCAGCAGCGTGGCATGTCGTGGCAGCAGGAAATAGGCATACGCTTGATGCTTGTAGCGTCCCACCCGGCCGCGCAATTGGTACAAGTCGCTCAAACCGAAACGATCCGCCCGGTCGATGAAGATGGTATTGGCGTTGGGAATGTCCAGGCCGCTCTCGATGATCGTGGTGGACAACAGCACATCGGCCTCGCCGTTGACGAATTGGGCCATGACCTCCTCCAGTTCATCGCTGTCCATCTGGCCGTGTCCAACCACAATCCGCGCCTGCGGCACCAGGGCCTTCAGGTGCTGTGCCACCACCTCGATGGTGGTCACGCGGTTGTGGAGGAAAAACACCTGTCCCTGGCGGTTCAACTCCCGAAGTATGGCATCGCGAATGACCTTTTCATCGTAGGGGATCACGATGGTTTCCACCGGCAGACGGTCGTGCGGCGGGGTTTCGATGGTGCTCATTGCCCGCGCTCCCATCAGGGCCAGATGCAGGGTTCGCGGAATCGGGGTGGCGCTCAGGCTCAGCACATCCACCAGGCGGCGCAGCCGTTTGAATTGCTCTTTTTGCCGGACGCCAAAGCGCTGCTCTTCATCGACGACGACCAGCCCAAGATCTTTGAACACCACGTCATCCTGCACCAGTCGGTGGGTGCCGATCACGATGTCCACCGCGCCGCCGGCCAGTTCCTGGATCACCTGGGTCTGCTCGCGTCGGGTGCGAAACCGCGAGAGCAACTCCACGCGCATCGGGTAATCGGCCAATCGCTCGCGAAAAGTGTTGTAATGCTGCTGGGCCAGAACCGTGGTCGGCACCAGCACCGCCACCTGCCGGCCGCCCATGACCGCCTTGAAGGCCGCCCGCAACGCCACTTCGGTCTTGCCGAATCCCACATCGCCGCAGATCAACCGATCCATCGGCCGCGGGGATTCCATATCCAGCTTGGTATCCGCGATCGCCTGGAACTGGTCCGGAGTTTCCTCGAAGAGAAAAGATCCTTCGAATTCGCGCTGCCAGGGAGTATCCGGAGAGAAGGCGTGACCGATCTGCGATTCCCGCGCCGCCTGAATGGTCAAGAGTTCGCCCGCCAGATCGCGCACCGCTTGCTCGGCATGCGTCCGGGCTTTGATCCACCGCGTGCCGCCCAGCGTGTTGAGTTGCGGCCGCGCCTTGCTGGCTCCGAGGTATTTACTGACCAGGTGGGCTTCGGTCACAGGCACGTAAAGTTTCGGCGGCGGTTGGGACGGATCGCTAGGTGCATATTCGATAACCAGACACTCCTGTCCGGAAGCCGTTTCTTCTTCGGCGGCGTCCCCCAGGCTGACCGTTTTGCGCCGCCCCGCGCCCGCCGGCACGATTTTCAATCCCTGAAAACGCCCGATGCCATGTTGCAGGTGAACGACGTAATCGCCCTCCTCCAAATCCGCGAAATCAATCTCCAGCGCCGACCGGGCCGCCGCCGCATGCGGTGATTTGAGCCGGCGCGAGCGCTGCACCTTGTACCGGCCGAAGATTTCCGCATCGGTGACCACAACCAGTTTGGCCTCGTCGCACAAAAAACCGCATGACAATGCGCCTAACATGATCTTGGGCTGCTGGCTGCCTGCGGACGGTGTCAGCGGAACGCGGCCTGCCTGCGGAAGCCCAGAAGGGTTCGAGGTCAAGCTCACACCGGCCGGATTAGCCATGATCATGGTGCCTTCGTCGCGCGCTGCTTTAGGTAGTCCTGACTCCAATCCGTAGTCCCGCCATATCTCCTGAAACCTTTGGCGTTCGCCTTCATTATTGCAGAACACCTGCACTTCATACTCCTGGCGCAGCCAACGATGGAGCTGGCCGAAAAAATCGCGCCGCTGAATCTCGGCCAACTGCGGCTCCAGCGCCCGTCCGCCCAAAGGCCGAAAGGCCTCCAGGCTCGGCAGGTTGAGCTGCACCTTGCCCATAAACAGGGGTGGGGACGGCCCGTCCCCAACAACCGGTGACAGGAGGTCCTGGGACTCGAACACGCTCCCGCGTGGACCTCCAACCGTATCGGCTCGTTTAGGTTCGCCAGGCGCATCTGAGCGTTGGGTTAGTCCTGCCACCGCATCGCTGACAGCCATGTCCGCGGTGGCAAAGTCAGTCTCGGAAATCGCTATTTGTCTCATGCCACGCGCGTTCAATTGCGCAAGCACTTCTCCCCAGTTTAGATGCAAGGGATCATTCGCCGATAGCTGTTCCCGATAACGCCGGGCGGCATCGTCCAGCAGATCGGGTTCACAGAGCAAGAAGAGGGTGTTGGCCGGCAGGTAATCCGGCAAAGCTCCCAGCACCGTCGCCGTTCCCGAGGGATCTGCGCCCGCCTCGGCGAGCCGCTTGAGCAGGCCCAGTTCGCCCGCGGGCGGGATGACCACGGTTTCGATCTCGCGGCGCGACATCTGCGTGCCCGGATCGAACTCGCGCAAGGATTCCAGTTCGTCACCAAAAAACTCGAGACGCACCGGCCAGGGACTCGTCAGGGGAAACAAATCGACGATGCCGCCGCGCACCGCCAGTTCGTTCTTCTGCGTCACTTGCGTTTCCGGCTCGTAGCCTTGCGCTTCAAGCCATGCGATCAATTCCAGCGGGTCGATGCGGTTGTTGCGGCACAGACGGCGGCAGCGCTCGCGCAGCACGGCGGGCGGAAAGGTTCGCTGCATGAGCGCCATGACGCTGGTGACAATCAGTGTCGGGGCTGGGAGCTCGCGTCCCTCGTGCGGCAATAAGGCCACCAGCGTTTCCAGCCGTTCGCTGATCACATCGGCATGGGGTAGCCGGCCTTCCTGGGGCAGAACCTCCCAGGCCGGGTAAAAACGGGGCAGGGCGGGCGCGTCGCCATCGGTGGGTTGAAGTCGCGTCCAGGTTTCCGCGTCCTGCTGGAAACGTTCCTGGGTTTTAAGTCCTTCGGTGACGACGACCACCGTTTTGTTGGGCAGGAGTTTTCGCAACAGAACAGCCAGGAACGACTGGGCCGAGGTGGTGACGCCGGTAACCGACAAAGCTCCGCCCTCCTCCACGCGCCGCCGCAGGGATTGCACGGCGGGAGTTGATCCAACCCGTTCAAACAAGGAGATGCTCACCGTCAAACCGGCAAGGCGTCCGGTGCGTCTAAATTGCCTTATTTGATTGCCGGGGTCAATCGCTACAAACATGCCGCGCCGCTACAAACATGCCGCGCCGCTGGCGCTACAAACATGCCGCGCCGCTGGCGCTACAAACATGCCACGCCGCTGGCGCTATAAACATGCCACGCCGCTGGCGCTATAAACATGTCGCGCCGCTGGCGCTATAAACATGCCACGCTTGACGCAGACCGCGTGGTGCTTCACATTTGCGCGACGGGTCGGTACGGTGGAAGTAGCTCCAGAGGAGCGGAATGTTTATAGCTACGATTAAAAAACAAAAAAAGCGCCGGAGGCGCGGCATGTTTATAGCCGGAGGCGCGACATGTTTATCGATTTATGGCCAACACCTACACGCAAATTTACATCCAGGTTGTTTTCACGGTGCAAGGGCGACAAAGCCTCATAGGTCCCGAACGGAAAGAAGAACTTCAAAAATACCTCACCGGCATTGTCACGCGGCAGGGGCAGAAGCTGCTGGCGGTGCATTGCATGCCCGACCACGTTCACATTCTGATCGGGTTGAAGCCGAACATGGCGATTTCGGAGCTCGTGGGCGCCATCAAGGCCGGCTCCACCAACCACATCAACGAGAACCGATGGGTGGTGGGGCGGTTTTCGTGGCAGGAGGGCTTTGGAGCATTTTCTTACTCGCATTCCCAGCTAACACCCGTGATTCGCTACATCCAGAACCAAGTGGAACACCACGCTCGAAAATCCTTTCGTGAGGAATACCTGGAATTTCTGAACAAATTTGAGGTGCCTTACGAGGAACGGTATCTATAAACATGCCGCGCCGCTGGCGCTACAAACATGCCGCGCCGCTGGCGCTACAAACATGCCACGCCGCTGGCGCTACAAAGATGCCACGCCGCTGGCGCTACAAACATGCCACGCCGCTGGCGCTACAAACA
>JADGRT010000427.1 GCA_017880715.1 Verrucomicrobiia bacterium
GTGTGTTTGCCATCCAGCCAGGGAGTGTCCTTGTGGGTAATAAAAAACTGGCTGCCGTTGGTGTCGGGCCCCGCGTTGGCCATCGAGAGGATGCCTGGACCACCATGTTTGAGCGAAGGGACAATTTCGTTGCGGAATTTATAACCTGGCCCGCCATTGCCGGTGCCCTGGGGGTCGCCGCCCTGGATCATGAAATCGGGGATGACCCGATGGAACCTCAGCCCGTCATAAAAAGGTTTGCCCTGCGCCTTGGGCGGTCCGCCATCTGTGGAGTAGTCCTTGGTCCCCTCGGCGAGGCCAACAAAGTTTGCCACGGTCAGGGGTGTCTTCTCGAATTCCAAAAAGAGAACGATCTTCCCTTTGGAGGTTTCCATTTCGGCGTAAACGCCGTCGGGAAGCGGCTTCTTTTCATCCGCGGCGTTCACGAGGGTGGCAAGGCTGGCGGAGGCGATGACCGCCAGGGACAAGATTCGCATGAATGATTTCTTTGACATAGTGCGCATATAAATACCGTTCGATAGACAGAAGGAAAGATTTTTTGTTCAACCGGCGCCAGGCGGGAGACAGAGGTGGACCAGCATGCGCGTTGCGGCCTGCTGGCGCAGGCCCTTAAGGCAAACCGGTTTTATTCTGCGCGTGACAAACAGGCGTCAGCCTGCGAAATCTGTTTCATGCACGACGAAGTTGCCGTCATTAAAGCCACCGAAGGCGAGATGGTCCTGGAGTTCTGGCCGGAGGTCGCCCCGAAAACCGTTGAGAATTTCAAGGCCCTGGCGCGGAAGGGATTTTACGACGGGACCTGCTTTCACCGGGTGATCAAGGGCTTCATGATCCAAGGGGGCGATCCGTTGACCAAAGACCCGACTCAGGAAGCCAGTTGGGGGACCGGGGGACCGGGCCACAAGGTGAAGGCCGAGTTCAACGATCGTCATCATGACCGCGGCGTTCTGTCGATGGCCCGTTCGCAGGACCCCGATTCCGCCGGCAGCCAGTTCTTTATCTGTCACGGCAAGTCCCACTTTCTCGATCGGCAATACACCGCGTTTGGCAAATTGATTAAGGGCGACGACGTGCTGGAAAAGATTGCCACGACCGCTATGCGACCGCAAGACCGGCCGGTCAAACGCATGGGCGTTGAAAGCATCAGGATTGTGCCAGCCGACGCGGTGCCGGCCGGGAAGCCTCCGGGTTGAGGGGCGAGGGCTTGCGGGCGGCGCACGAGCCACAGCCGATCAACCCATCGCCGATCAGCGACCCCCGATCACGAACCTATGGGTTATCGATTGTAAGTCCAACATGCTCAAACCCTGGAAAAAGATCAGTTCACAGCCCGTAGGTGATTTTCGGATCTTCACGATCCGTTCGGACCGGGCGATCTCGCCGCGCACGCAGCGAGAGCATGATTTTTATGTCATTGATTGCGTTAACTGGGTGAACGTGCTCGCCCTTACGCCCGACCGGCAACTGGTGATGATCGAGCAATACCGACATGGCTCCAACACCGTCGAGCTGGAGATTCCCGGAGGAATGATGGACGCCGCCGACGCGTCGCCCGTGGCCGCGGCACTACGCGAGTTGCGCGAGGAAACCGGCTACGAGGGGGCCGATCCGCAGATCATCGGCCAGATTTTCCCGAACCCGGCAATTATGAGCAATGTCTGCTTCACGGTGCTGGTGGAAAACTGCCACTGCCGCCACCCCATTCAATTCGATCACGGCGAGGACTTGATCACGCGGCTGGTGCCCGTGACAGATTTCCCGCAATTAGTGGCGGCTGGCAAAATCCAACACTCGTTGGTGGTCGTCGCGCTCTACTACTTCGAACTGTGGCAGCGCGGAGCCAAAAAGGGTTAAATGAGTTAACCCCTGTTTGCCGCTGCAATCTCTCAGTTACGCCAGTCTGACCACAATCCCCTTGCCGGCCAGGAAGCGCTTCACATCCCCGACCGTGAACTCGCCGAAGTGAAAGATGCTGGCGGCCAGCACGGCGTCCGCGCGGCCTTCGAGCAGCACCTCGGCCATGTGCTCCAGCGTGCCCGCGCCGCCGCTGGCGACCACGGGCACGCCGACGGATTCACTAATGCGCCGGGTGATGACCAGATCAAAGCCCGCCTTGGTGCCGTCGGCGTCAATGCTGTTGAGCACGATTTCGCCGGCGCCGAGGGCGACGGCGCGTTTGGCCCACTCGACGGCGTCCAGGCCAGTGGCTTTGCGGCCACCGTGGGAAAAGACCTCCCAGCGGTCGGGCCCGGCCTTTTTGGCATCAATGGAGACCACAATGCACTGGCTGCCGAATTTCTCGGCACCGGCGCGGATCAAGTCCGGGGTCGCCAGGGCGGAGGAATTGATGCTGATTTTGTCAGCTCCGGCTCGCAGCATCGCGTACATATCGTCCACAGAACGCAAGCCGCCGCCGACGGTGAGCGGCATGAAGCATTGGTCGGCGGCGCGCTCGACGACGTCCACCATCGTCGTCCGGCCATGGGCCGTGGCGGTGATGTCGAAAAAGACCATTTCGTCGGCGCCCTGTTCGTTGTAACGCAGGGCCAGCTCGACCGGATCGCCGACATTGCGCAGTCCGCCGGCTTCGGCGATGCCGAACTGAACACCGCGGGTGACCTGGCCCGCATGCACGTCCAGGCACGGTATGACACGTTTAGCGATCATTGCCAGAGATTGAAGCGATTCGCGGAGCTGGAATCAATATCTTCCACTCATGGAAGGTTGCAGAAATTTCTGGTGTCCGAGGTTTGGCTCCCCCAAGATTCAGGAGGCAAGCGGCAGAAGATTCCGTAACGCGATGAAAGCAAAGATTATTGTTACGCCAAAGAAAGCGGTGCTCGATCCGCAGGGGAAGAGCGTGCAAAACGCCCTCGCGCAGATGGGCTACACGGGCGTCGGCGCGGTACACGTCGGCAAGTATCTGGAGATTGAACTGGCGGAGGCGGACAGGGAAGCGGCGCGGAAGCAAATCGATGATGCCTGCCACAAGATCCTGAGCAACCCCGTCATCGAGGACTACCGGTTTGAGAT
>JADGRT010000428.1 GCA_017880715.1 Verrucomicrobiia bacterium
GAGGTCAATCAAGTGGCCGGGATTATGGCGGAGTTGGCCGTGGACCTTCAGGCCGGCCGGCCAATGCACAATGAGCGGTGTGGAGATGCCACCTTCGTGCACCCAGGACTTGTGAAGGCGGAACGGCGTGTTGGCCGCGCTGGACCAACCCGGGCCGAGGGAGAGGAACGTGGGAGCCGAACCGGGGGGCGCCGTGCGATCGTGCAGATCCCCGCGAATGATCTGTTCGGCGCTCGCGCCATTATCCGACAGGAAAAAAACCAGGGTGTTATCGAGCGCACCCATCGTTTTGAGTTGAGCGAGCACGCGCCCAATTTCGATGTCCATGCGGTGCACCATGGCCGCATGCAGGGACATTTTCATCGCCTGAAAATCTTTCTGCCCGGCGGTCAGATCGTTCCACGGTATGGCACGGCCTACTTCGCCCGGCCCGATTTGCTCGCGCAGTTTTTCTTCCGTCAGGTTCCAGCTTGGCCACACGTCGGGATCGAGTTTTGAAAGGGCGCCCTTGACCAGACCCATTTGTTTCATGCGCTCATGGCGCTCGCGGCGAATGACGTCCCAGCCCACCCGGTAACGGTCCTGGTAAACGGCGATGTCTTGCGGCAGTGCCTGCAGCGGAAAATGCGGGCTGGTGAAGGCAAGGTATTGGAAAAACGGTTGGCCGCCGTATTGCGCGGCATGCTCCTGGAGGCATTTGATGGCATGGTCGGCGATGAAGGTGGTCGTGTAGAAGTTGCTGCCGGGCTCAACGGGCGGTAGTTTCCGGTCGTCCTCGAAGTGGTCGCGCGGCGCAAAGTAGCGATTGTGGTCTTCGAGGGAATACGAGCGGTCAAAGCCGCCCGCGAGACGGGGACCGTCCAGGTGCCACTTGCCGGAGTGATAAGAGCGGTAGCCGAGCGGTTTGAGGTATTGTGGCAGCAATCGCGCCCACTTCGGCCGCACGCCTTGCGCGCCGCCAGCGACTCCGGGCAGATGGTCGCGCCGCACGGCTTGGGCGTAGTAGCCGGTCAGGAGAGATGCCCGCGATGGCCAGCAACGGGCCGTGCTATAAAACTGGGTGAAGCGAAGCCCGTTTTTGGCGAGCCGGTCGAGATTGGGCGTCTGTATCTCGCCGCCGTAGCAACCGGCGTCCGAGAAGCCCATGTCATCGGCGACGATGAGGAGGATGTTGGGCTTGACCGGCGCGGCGACCGCCGGCGCCAGACGGACAAAGCTAAAAACGACGAGCGTGCAACCGATCTGGAATAGGAATTGAAAGGGTCCTTTCATGGCTTGCTTAGCCTCTGCTTTAGCTGGGCTCCTGGCAAGCCCCCCATCATCGGAACGGCTTCATCCTCCCCCCATGATTCTGCCACTTATGATTCTGCCGCTTCTTCTGTTGGACCGATGAAGCTGTTGGCAGAATCATGGGTGGCAGAATCATGGGGTATAACAATCGTTTCAGGCAAAGGAGATTGTGCGGCGTAGCGGCGTCTCGGCAGAGCGCCGCATTCTTTGCCCGAAACCGGGAAGTTGGCGGCGCTCTGCCGAGTCGCCGCTACGGGATTTTTCAGCGGAATCATATCTTAAGGGCTGCCCTTAGAAACCTCAGATTGCTTCGGATTGACGGACCCAGACCGGCAAGGAATAATACCAACCATCCCTTGCGCCTGTCGCATGGCATCAAAGATCCATGTCCCATTCGTTTCTGGCAGCTCGGCAACGAAACGTCGTAAGACAAAAACGGGTTCACGGTCGAATCCGCCGCCCGCAAAACCGTCGAGTTCGCGCGCGCCATGCGCCAATCCGATCCGCGCATTTCCCTGGTCGGCTGGGGCGACAGCGGTTGGGCCAAGCGTATGCCACGGGCCTGACGCCGCACGGCTTCGCCGCGATTCACCGGGAGGCGCAGGGCGTCGTGAAGCTGACTTTCACGGGCGGGGTGTCGCAACGCTTCCAACCGTTCTTCGACCACTATCCGCTCGGCACCAACCGCGAGGCCGCCCGGACAATCAACGCCTATGCGCGCTCGTTCTTTAAAAAGTGGCTCAAGGGGCAGGACGATCGCCTGCATGAAGGCCCCTCGCCGGATTTCCCGCGCGTCATCAACTTCCGGAAGAAGTGATGGGGGTCAAAAAGGGTCGGGAATGGGGTCAAACCATGGGCTAGCCTTAAGATTGCTGTGCAGTTATCTCTTGTTTTTGCCGGGCCGCCCAAGATAGGAGTCGAATATCCCGGGGCCTGATACAACTCGCTTGCTTTTCGCATCTTATTGAGTAAATATACTCAGCGTATTGAGTAATTTGTATGATACGACAAGCCATCCATGACGAATTATTGAAACGGCTCAAGGAAAAGCGCCGTTTCTTGCAGGTCTTGGCTGGCCCGCGCCAAGCCGGCAAGACCACGTTGGTCCGGCAAGTGATGGCGGCGTCAAAGATGCCCGCCCACTACGCTTCCGCCGACGAGCCAACCGTGCGCAGCGACCGCACCTGGCTCGAACAGCAATGGGACATTGCCAGGCTCAAAGCCGGGGAGGGAAAAACCGGAGCTTTGCTGGTCTTGGACGAGATTCAAAAAATCACCGACTGGCCAAAGGTAGTGAAACTGCTTTGGGACGCCGACACCCATTCCGGCGTTGCCCTCAAAGTGGTCTTGCTCGGTTCAGCTCCTTTGCTCATTCAGAGCGGCCTTACGGAAAGCCTGGCAGGACGTTTTGAAGTGATTGCCGTGCCGCACTGGTCATTCACCGAAATGCGCGAAGCGTTCGGCTGGAACCTGGAGCAATACCTTTTCTACGGCGCGTATCCCGGCGCTGCCGGGTTGATTGACACCCCGGAACGCTGGCGGCGTTACATTCTGGATTCACTGATTGAAACCACCATTTCGCGGGACATCCTTTTGCTGACCCGCGTGGACAAACCGGCGCTTTTGCGCCGCCTGTTTCTTCTCGGTTGCGCCTATTCCGGCCAGATTCTCTCGTATCAGAAAATGCTCGGCCAGCTTACGGACGCCGGGAACACCACCACTCTCGCCCATTACCT
>JADGRT010000061.1 GCA_017880715.1 Verrucomicrobiia bacterium
TTAGACACCGGCCACCGCGAAAGCTCACGGTCGTGCAGCCGTGCGCATCTTACCTTTTTTCGGAGCGCCGACATTCTCGTCGGCCTGGGGTTAACGAATGCGCCGAAGCCGACAAGAATGTCGGCGCTCCTTTCGACCCAGTTGCCAACATTGGAAAAAGGTGAGATGCGCCCTTATGGCGCAACCGTGCGATAAAACCGGTATGCGGCATTCGTGGCGGTGGTGTCCATGAAGCGCCATGAACCGCCGCTGCGGTAATTCGTCAGGTCCAGCCAAGTACTGAAGTTGGTCGAGGCTTGCACGCGGAACGCATTCGTGGGATCGAAAAAGATATTGAGGGAAAATCCCGAGGAATCTTTCTGAAAAGGCCCGGCATTTAACGGAGCGGCGATCACCGATTCGACGGCGCCGATATCGGCCGCCCCGCCTTGGGGCCGGGGGACTCCCCGCTGGTCGGTCGCGGGCGCGCCTAAGCTGGTGCCCGCATCGATGGCCGGGCTGCCGGCCAGCAGCGCCATCGTATCCGTGGAGCCGCCATGGTTAGCCAAAGCCGACAATTTAGGGTTGAGATAGTTATGACTGGTGGTTTGGGTAAAAACGGGGCTGCCGTCGGAACTGATGTTATTGCCCTGATCCAGAATCGTGCCGTATGCATTCGCCCCATTGGTGGGATTGGCAAGGATGGAATTCTTGAAGTTGAAAGTTCCGCTATTGTTGGCCAGGTTGGCGCCGCGGCCCTCGCCTATGGATCCGGCTGATCCGGCGCCCAGTGAACCGCTGCCTCCAACGCCGTTGGTGCCGCCGTAAGCCGCCCCGCTGGAAAAAGTGCAACTGGTGATTTCCGCCAACCCGTTATTACACAGACTGCCGCCGTAACCATGGCCTCCGTCGCCGCCTTTGCCGCCATAGTGCCCGTTGGCAACGCCGCCGTTGCCCGCATTGCCACCCTTGGCCGTGTTCGAGTAAAACGTGCAGTTAAGAACCGTATGGGTTCCCAAATTGCAAATGGCCCCGCCCCAAGCCAAGGCTCCTGGCGTGCCGGTCGCGCCATTATAACCGTCAAAGGGCGCGCCACTCGCGCTGCTGCCTGCCCGAACTGAATTTGTACTGAAGGTGCAATTAAGGATGTTGGCGGTGGCGGTGTTGTAGAGCGCCGCGCCCGCTGCCAATCCCCCAGGACCACCGTAACCAGAACCCAGCAAACCACCGGCGCCCCCAACGCTCCCGGTTCCGCTGAGCGCGGTGTTGCCCGAAAAGGTGCAGTTGGTCAGGTCCGCAAAACCGCTGTTGTATAGACCGGCTCCGTAACCGGCTCCTCCCGCGCCACCATTGCCGCCCTGACGTCCGTTGGCATCGCCGCCCTGGCCGCCGTTTCCACCCGTGACCGTATTGCCGTTGAAGGTGGAGTTCAGAAGGTGACTGGTACCCCAATTGCAGATCGCTCCCCCCAAAGCGGAACCACCGGCCTTGCCGAGGGCGCCGTTATAGCCATCGAAAGGACCGCCTCCCGCGCTATGGCCCGCCCGCAGAAAATTATTGTTGAAGGTGCAATTGAAGATGCTGACGGTCCCGTTGGCAGCGTTATAGATCGCGGCGCCCGCCGCGAGTCCCCCGGAGCCGCCGTGACCCGGACCCAGCGATGCGCCAGCGCCGCCAATGCCGCCGGTTCCGTTCGTGACGCTGTTGCCGGTAAACGTGCAGTTGCTCAGCCCGAGGGTGTTCAGATTGTAAATCGCGCCGCCATAACCGCTGCCGCCGTTGCCGCCGTCCCCGCCCAGGTGGGCGCCGTTGCTGCCATTGCCCCCGTTGCCGCCCGCGGCGCTGTTGGTCAGGAAGGCGCAGTCGAAGAGATAGGTTGTGCCCAGGTTGTAGAGCGCTCCGCCCTGCGCGTCCCCGCCGTTACTGCCATTGCGGCCATTGTAGTCAGTGGTAGCCGGGGCATTGGAGCCGTTCCCGCCGATGGATTTTCCATTGGCAATGGTTACTCCGGTTAATTTGAAATATCCATTTACCGAAAAGACCCGCGAGGTGCTATTGCCGCTCAACTTGAGCGACTTCGCGCCCGGCCCGGTGATGCTGATACTGGTGATGGTTGGCAGTTGGGATAACAGTGTGATGACGCCCGTGACGTTTGAAAAAACGATGTCGCCACCCGAAACAGCGTTGGCGTCCAGCATCGCCTGCCGCAGCGACCCCGACCCTGAATCTGAAGTGTTGGAAACGACGAAGGTTGCGGCCCTTAGTTCGGAATCGCTGGCGACGAGAAGGAATGCCGCCGCCATGAAAAGCAGTTGCCGGAGAACTGCTTTGGGCGGTTCGGTGATTCGTAATACGGATGGCCATCCGCTGTTCGACGCGCCACGGCAGAAGAAGAGTCGGTTTTCGCCCATGCTCATGTGGGCGAGGCTATTCCGGGGCGGGTGGGAGTCAAGCCGCGATTCCTGGCCAGGAGACGCCGGCGGGGCTGCATCAAGCTCGCCTTTTTCGTAGCATCCGGCGTGAGCCGGATCACTATTCTCCGCCGGGCATGCGAAAAGCCGCACAAAATTCGGGAGTTTGAGCCGACTCACGTCGGCTGCTACCTTATGATTGACGAGCTTGATGCAGCCCTGAGACGCCGGGGTGTGGACGCAACGCTTAAAGAGCAGCGGCTAGTTCAGCTCTTTGATTTTTAGGTTGCGGTACCACACGGGGGCGGCCGCTTTCCCATGAAGCCCCTGAAAGCCGATCGGCCCCTTGCGCGCATAGTCCTTGAGCGGTTTGGAGAACTTGTTGGGAGTTCCATCCGGGTTCTTTCTGGCTTCGGCCCAGTCGTTCAGATCGGCGTCGATGACCTTTTCCCCGTTGAAGACGATGGAAATCCGGCTGTCCTGGCAAGTGATTGTAAACCGATTCCATTCACCCACCGGCTTGGCCATGTCTTTGGAGGGGGGTTTGGCATCGTAAATGGCGCCAACCATTCCGTATTTGGTCCCGTCCGTCGATTCGTGAACCTGAATTTCGAGTGCTGCCAGCACATTTTTGATGTCGCTGGATCGGAGAAAAACGCCGCTATTGGCCTCCTTGGAAACCTTAAACTCGAGATCGAGCACAAAGTTGGCATAGGATTCCTTGGTCCAAATCGTCTCGCCGTTCTTGGCGCTTAGCTCCCCCTTTTCCATGACCCATCCGCCCGGATTCATCGTGGCGTTCGACAAATCCGGTTCGAACAGGTTCTTCCATCCCGAACTGTCCGGATGACCTTTGGCGGGAACTGGCTGGCCCCAGAGGGAACCGGTGAATAACAGACCAAGCCCGATCAGCAGGACCGTGCTTTGGCTCAAGCGTCGCGACAGCAGTAGGAATTTCATGGCCCGAGACTGGCACAGTCGCTTCCCACGTCAAGCGTAATGGCAGGAGGTTGTCCTGGCCTTCGAGTTGCGCAACGCGCTCGGCGTCGTTGTCGAGATTGCCGTGAAGCTTCAGGAGGCAACGTTTTCAGCGCCAAAGGCGCGCTTTCATACCAGCCTGGGGCAACGTCCCAGGTATCCGTGGCATACAAAGCCCGGAGCGCCAACGGCGCGATTCATCGGGTTCGACTGATTCCCAGAAAGTTGCATCAAAAACGAAAGCGGGCGTCGATTCCCGCTCAGCTCCGTAAAAACTGTCGATAAAACAACACGGCGGTGATCAGGAAACCGATGGCGGAAATGATCAGGCGGACGCGGTGTTGGGGGATGCGTTGGGCGTAGTGAGCTCCCAGAAAGTAACCGACGATCGCGCCCGCGGTCATCACGCCCGCTTTTGGCCAGTCGATCAGGCCGGCCACGATGAAATAGGCCGCCGCCACCAGATTGATCAGCATCCCCAGCATGGTCTTGAGCCCGTTCATCTGGTGAATATCGGTCAGGCCCAGGCAACCCAGGGAGGCCAGCATGAGAATGCCAATGCCCGCTCCAAAATAGCCGCCATACAGCGCCACCAAAAACTGAAATGCCACCGCCAGCCAGACCGTTGGGTGATGCGGTGTCACGGTTGAGCCGGATGGGTTTTCCAACCCGGCAAAGCGGCGGAACGTGCCTTGCGTCACAAACAAAACCGTCGCGAACAGGAGGAGAAAAGGCACCATTTTGGCGAAGACCTCTTCCCGGGTCGTCGTCAGCAAAATGCCGCCCAGCAACCCGCCCAAGAGACTGACCGGCACGAAGCGTCGAAGCCAGGGCGTTACTTCGGCAATCTGGCGGCGGTAGCCATAGACGCTGCCACCGGTGCCCAAGACCAGCGCCAGCGTGCTGGTGGCGTTGGCTACGATCGACGGCGTGCCGAAGGCGAGCAACGCGGGGAACGTGATCAACGTTCCGCCGCCTGCCACCGCGTTCACCACGCCGGCGGCGGCGGCAGCGGCGGCCAGGACCATCATTTCAAAGCCCGACATATCTTGGCGCACAATGTGGCACATCCCGGCGGCGCCGTCACGCAAGACGCTCGAATGGCCGAGTTACACGACGACGAGGTTGGCGAGGGATTGGGACATGCGAGTGACGCCCTTACAGGGCTTGGGAGATTTGTGGGGACCGTTTACCTGGGCCTCCGCTCGCCGGACTCGCTCCAGCCCAGGCTATCACATGGCAGGCCTTCGGCCCTGACAGAATGGCGGGCGGGTTGCCCGCGAATGCCAGACAACGGCCTCCGCTCGCCGGACTCGCTCCAGCCCAGGCTATCACATGGCAGGCCTTCGGCCCTGACAAATTGGCGGGCTGAAAGCCCGATATGTTGAAGCCTGGGCTGACGCGGAGCGGAGGCCCAGGGAACCGAACAAACAAACAATCCCCCGGCCTGTAAGGCTGGAACTAGGGTAAAATGACGACAGGCTGTCGAGGTCGCAATTGACCCGCAGCGCAAAAGCCTTCGGCCTCGGTTTCAATTCCTGCGGTTGTTTACTCATCCTGTTTTAGCGTTTAGCCTTCAGCCTTTTTCGGGGATTCTTACCTCCACCCTATAAGTTTTGCCGGCCTGAATATGGGTGATCTTGTTGTCTGGCAGCGTTTGGCCGTCAACAGCGACTTGGGTATTCGCAGTGCCGGCTTCACGACGCATTTCCACATGAAAGGTAGCGCCGCGAAATTCGCGGGTCACTTGGGCCTGGTTCCAGTGGCTGGGCAGTTGGGGTTGAATCACCAGGCCTTGTTTGTCGCCTTTGACGCCAAATAATCCTTCCACCAGGCAGCGGTACACCCAGGACACGGTGCCGGTGTTAAACAACTGGCTCGAGCGGCCCGCCGTGCGCGGGTGCTGGTAGTAGGCGCCACGATAATAATTGGGAATATAGACCGGCAACTGGCCCCTTTGTTTGTAGTCGGCGCTATCTGGGCCGGGGATCATTTGACGCAAAAGGCGGAAGGCTCGATCCCTCTCGCCAATGGTGTAAAGACTGTAAATGTAAAACCCCGCGGCGTGGTTATAGACAGAGCCATTCTCGGCCGAGCCGGGGAATTTTTGGGTGACGCGGCCAACATCGTCGCGCATGGCCGTGAAGCTCGGCGCCAGGATCATCACGCCGTAGGGAGTCTCCAATTGCTCGGCCACCGCCTTGATCATGAGTTGGCGCTGCGCTTCACTGGCGGCCCCGCTCAGAATGGCCCAGCTTTGAGGATTTAGGAAGATGCGGCCTTCTTGGTCTTTCCCGACACCGAAAACCACACCGTCGTCGGTAATGCCGCGGCCGAACCATTGGCCGTCCCAAAGATGGGTGTTGACCGCTCGGTTGACCGCTTCCGCGCCGGCCTTAAATTCTTCCGCCAGTTGGCTGGCGTTTTCTTCAGCGCAAATATCGGCCCAGAGGTTAAGCGCGTAGGCTGTGGCTAGGGACAACCAGCCGGAAACGCCTTTGCCTTGGTAGCCCACCATGTTCATGGGGTCGCACCAGTCGCCTTGGGCGATGTAGCTCAAACCGCGTTCGTCGCGAGCCTTGAGCAACCACCGCATGGCATGGCTGATACGCTCAAAAACCGCGCGGCGGTGACCCTCGGCGTCTTTTACCTGCTCGTGCAATAGGCCGTAGTCGTTGGTTTCGTCCAGGTAGGCCTGGAGGCAAACCGGCAGCCAGACACAATGATCGGTATGGGGAATTCGGTTGATGTATTTGAGCTCGGCGCCTTCGGCCAAGAGAATGCCGTCGGGCATGGCGCCACTGGCTTCTTGTTGGCTCAGGGCATGCAAAAAAGCCGCGCGAGTAACCTGGGGCTTGAGGTAGCTCATGCCCATGTTGTCCTGCAGGTAATTGCGGGTTTGCGGGTCGGTCGTCAAACGGTTGACGTCGCCGTGATAGAAGATCTGGCGGGGCAGCCAGTTATTGACGAAGTTATCCAGCGCGGCGTCAGGGGTTTCGATTTTTAAGCAGCCTTTACCCTGGGCCATGTAGCCGGCATATTCGGCGGCCGTGCGGGCGAAGCCTTCGGCGCTTAGGTATTTATTGCGCAGGGTAATTATCTCCGCGTCGTCAAACGCCGGGCCGAAAATAAAGCGGTAGGTCTGGCTTTGGCCGGCAGCCAGTTGCAGCCGGTACTGCAGGATGGCGGCCGGAGTTTCGTAGAGGGCATCGCCTTTGGATAGCTCCGCTTGCCGCACACCGGTTGGATGGTGCAAACCGCCTTCACCTTCGAAGGCTTCTTGCTTGGCTTCCCAGGCTGCGGGTGTTTGATCCGCCAGGAAGAAGGTTTTGTCCTTGAAATTCCTATTCTTAAAATAGTCGGCCACCTTTTGGTAGGGGGTCACGCAGTGGGTGACGATCCCACCCAGGTCCGGGCGATATTGACCCGACTGATTCATCCAACTCATGTAGCCCACGGGGAAATAGGGATAGAGGCTGATGCGGCGCGGGCGGCCCGAGGTATTGCGGACCTGTACGCTCCAGAGTTCAACCACATCGTAGGCGGGCAAGCCCAGGGTGAGGTCCAAAGCGATGCCGTTTTTCTCGACGCTCCAGCGGATGTCACTTTTACCCAGGGAGAAATGGTAACGGTCGAGTTTGGCGCGCACGGGTTCGTAAGGCGCGGAAAATAGCTCGCCCGTCTCTTCATCTTTAACATAAAAAAAGCGGCCGGGGTGGTGAGCGTAATAGGGTTGCTCCGGCTGCATGAAGGTTTTGGCTTCGAGGTTGGGCGCGTAAGCATATTTGGCCGGCTCTGGCTGCATGAACTGGGCCACGGCGTAACCGCGACAGGTGACTTGGATCATCATGCGCCGATTCCACAGAAAACCCGCGGCGCGGGGAAGGTCGAGGGGATTGTCGAGCTCGAACCGCTCGCCATTAGGAGTAGGGTGTAACATGGCAAGGTTAAGTAACGTTGGGTTGGTTTGCAGTTTTGCGCGCCGCCAGATCAGCTTGGATTTGCACCAATTGTTTATTATCCAACTTATAAAACATCATCACCGCCACCGCTAAAAACGCAAATACCGCGGGAATAAAGGATATGAGCAGCACAATACCCGTTTGCGATTTCGCGGTCTGGGTGGCGTTGGCCACATAACCCAAGGCGGTAAATACCCAGCCCATGACCGCTACCGCCAAGGCCGTGCCCAATTTTTGCGAAAAGGTTGCGGCGGCAAAGGTCATGGCCGTCGCGCGGCGCCCGGTGCGCCATTCGTTGTAATCGGCCGTGTCGGCATACATGGAGAAGGCCAGCGGCGACTTGGGGCCCAGCACCAGGCCGGTGACGATTTGCAGCGCAAACATCAAGGTAATTTGGTCTTTGGGAATAAAGAAAAACGCGATGGATAAAACCCCCGTGGCGCTCATCAAGATCATCAATAGCAGTTTTTTATCGATGAAGCGTGTCAGCAACGGCGTGAGCGAAGCGCCCACTGCGGCCGCCGCCATATAGGCAGGCACGAACGCCGCCATTAAATCGGGGCGCTGAACATAGTACTTAAAGTAGTAGGCGGCGGTAGCGGTGCGCAGCGTGATGGTGATCATGATGATGAGCGCCAAAAAGAACAGCACCATCCAGGGGCCGTTTTGGGTCAGGTCTTTCACATCCTGCCAGACCTGGGTCTTTTGAGCGGGCGGCGGAGCAATGCGCTCGCGCGTATTAAAAAAGGTCACGGCAAATAAACCGGAAGCCGCCAGCCCCCAAAACACCATCGTCAACTGCCAACCTAATCGCTCGTTGCCACCGCCCAACCCTTTCACCAAAAACGGCGTCGCCGCGGTCACCACCATGCTGCCGCCAAACGCAAAAATAAAGCGCAACCCGTTGATGGTGGTCCGCTCTTGCGGATCGCTCGACATGACGCCCGAGAGCGCGTTGTAGGGAATATTGACGCAGGTGTAACACACCATCATAAAAAGATAGGTGCCGTAGGCCCACATAAGCTTGCCATTTTCGTTCAGGTCGGGGGTGGTGTAAGTGAGCACCCCCGCGCCCGCGAGGGGAAGGGCCATCCAGATCAAATAGGGACGAAATTTGCCGAAGCGGGTATGGGTTCGATCGGCGGCCGCGCCGATCATGGGGTCGGTAAACGCATTGATGATTTTAATGGCAAACAACATGGAACCGGCAGCGGCCGCCGAGATGCCAAAAACATCCGTGTAAAATATCATCAAGAAAGTGGCGATATTGGCCCAATAAAAATTGAACCCCATATCGCCCACCCCGTAACTGATTCTTTCGCGCCAGGATAAATGGCGCGCTGCCAAAGTTGGATGGATGTTATCGGTCACAGCTTTGCCACAGCATTAGCAGAATCTTCCCGGTGCGGCCAATAAAATCCGGGAGCCGAGGCGGCGGCGGCGGTGGACGGAGGCAACGCTGGAGGAACGGAGGAAAGGCGACGCGGAAAAGGTGAAGCTAGCGGTGCCGTTGAGGAAAGAGACGCGGATGACGGTGGCCTGGATTGCGGCGCGATTGCAGATGGGCAGGGTGACCCATATGAACACGCTGCGGTATCGCTCAACCCGGGAATGCAATTAACCCTTCGCTTCGCTGCGGGTTAGATACATTCCTTGATTTTGTTAGGCCGCTTCAACCTTCCGAATCTAACCCCTTTTCTAATAATTTGTCTGTCCCTTTGTATTCTAGACCAGCCAATCTGAGGTGCGGTGTTCATAACCTTTGCAGTTTCTGATGCAATCCCAAGAGGAGTTTTGACGGACAGGTGGTTTTTGGTAGCCCCACGGCTGTTCTGGTCTTTGAGGCGATATCCCCTTGCCCAACGCGCACCGTCCCGGGTTTTGTCCATCCTTGCCAAATGATAAAGACACATGGAAAAGTTGTCGAAGTGACCGCTCTTGGTTAGGTTAGGTCCCCGCCAAGTAGCAACATCGTCCGTTTCTCGGACAACCACTTCTCAGTATCTTGCTCCTCCGGTTGGGCCAGCTTGACTCCGACCTCATCGGCCAGGCTTTTCAATGATACCATGCGGTCAATCATACCTAACAAATGCATGGCGCGGATTGTGGCTTTGTCCGGCCCGCACAACCACCAGACTTCGGTTTTGACGGAAAGAGCGATGGCAAGAAGATCGCGCTCGCCGTCGTCGAGGTCAACTCGGCCTTGCAGGGCGTAGAGAGCAACCGCACGCTGCTCGTCGGTGACGGCATGCGCCAGGACTTCCGTTTTGAGGTCATCAACGCTGCGGTCCACCAGCTTCTTGCCCCTGAAATTTGGACGCACTGCCTCCTGAAGGCAATGTTCTGCCGTCTCCAGCTTGAATGATTTATGCAGCGCATTCCAACATCCGTTGCGGTGGGCGTCATGGATTGCGTTTGTGTCAATGAAGATTCTTGATTCCCTTGACGGCATATAGGCAAGGGGCTATAGCGCAAATGAAGGCGGGTGGTTGTATGCCGCGCAGATAGAGCGCAAATCTTCGAGGTCACATTCGAGCAATTCGCATGCTTTGCGCGCGCTGAGCAACCCGCGCTGGAGAACGGCCGATGCCGCGACGTTCAGCACCAGGTACGGCGTGAAGAGCAGCAGGTAGGTCCTCGGCACGGCAACCAGCGGGAAGATGCCTGTCAGCAGGCAGAAGATCGGCGTCACCACGTAAATGAGCTTCTGATAGCTCATCCAATAGAAATAGAACGAGGCGAAGTAGCAGAGCCGCTGCCCGAACTTCAGGCCCTTCCTGAAGACCGGGTTCTCCGCCCGGAGCACCTGCATGGCGCCGCGGCCCCACCGGGCCCACTGCGTCACGAATCCGACGAAAGTCTGGGGCGCAAGGCCGCGGGCCAGCGTCTGGTTGATGTACGCCACCTGCCAGCCGCGCCTCTGGAGGCGCAAGCCCGTGTGGATATCCTCGGTAACCGTCTCGGTGGCGAACCCTCCCACGTCTGCGAGCGCGGCGCGCCGCAGCAGAGCGGGGCTGCCGCAGTAGTAGGCCGCGTTCAGAGCGTCCTTGCCTGGCTGAATGACGCCGAAGAACAGCTCCTGCTGCTGCCAGGCATGCCGCGCGGTCCAGTTGGTCCAGTGCTGGAACGAGTCGAGGTTGTAGAAGTCCTGCGCCGCCTGGACGATGGCGACCTTGGGATCGGCGAAGAAGCCGATCAGCTCGTCCACGATGCCGGGCGACGGGACGTGATCGGCGTCGAGCACGAGGATGAACTCGCCGGTGGTGCACTCGAGCGCCGCGTTCAGGTTGCCGGCCTTGGCGTGGACCC
>JADGRT010000429.1 GCA_017880715.1 Verrucomicrobiia bacterium
GTTACGCATTTCGGTTGTCGCGTTCACGCCGCTGTCACCGGTGATGACTGGCGCGGCACCCAGTTCGACCGCGCTGTATTCGGCCAGAAGCTGGCCATTGGTCGATAGGATACTGAGCTTGCTTGATATATCGGTGAGTCCCACCGTGCCATCACTTGCCAAGGCAGCCGAACGGCGGAGTGCGCCCGCAAAATCGTTCGTGTAAACTGTTTGGTTTGGCTGTCCAAAAGCATCCAAGAAGGTGGCCAGTAAAATCCCGGCTGCCACTAGAAAGGTTTTTGCCATCATATTATTGAGCTCCTCCGCAATACCCATGGTGCGTAAATGGCCTTGTTTTGACTCAACCGCCACGCCAATGAATCAAGAGCAGACACGAAAAGATACCTAATGCAAGGCTTAAACTCTAAATATTTTCCGAGGTTCCTTGGAGTGCTGCGACTGGACGCAGCTTTCCTTTTCGAATATGACTGACGGGAAATAAAGACGCGTGAGGATTTGACGGTATTGACGGCGCTCTTCCGAGACGCCGCTACAAAAAACAGCCGTACCTTCCCGCTTAAGAAGGCTTGCTTGCCCGGATTAATTTGTCCACGCTGGTGTCCCAGCAACACCGGAAGAATATGAACCAACCAACTTGCTTCCACGCCTGCCGCCGTGGCGCGGTCTTTTCTCTTTTTGTTCTTGGGGTGCTGGCGACCCCTTCGTTCACTGCTTGGGCCCAGCCCTACGCCCCACCGGACCGGGGAGAGCCGGGCGATGAGATGATTCAGTCCTATCTCAAGGCGGAAACCGAAAAACTGGAAACCTCGTTTCTCGCTGGCGTGGCGACCGCCGAAGACTGGGAGAAGCTGCGTCCAAAATACCAACAGGAATATCTCTACATGCTCGGACTGTGGCCGTTGCCGGAGCGGACGCCATTGCAGGCGAAGGTTACGGGCGAGCTCGCGGGCGACGGCTACCGCGTCGAGATGCTCCACTATCAGAGTCGTCCGCGCTTGTATGTTTCGGCCAACCTTTATCGTCCCTCGGTGGTGAAGCCGGGGGAACGGCTGCCGGCGGTGCTGTATGTTTGCGGCCATTCGGCGCACGGCCGGAATGGCAACAAGACGGCCTATCAGTCGCAGGGCATTTGGTTCGCGCGCCATGGCTACGTCTGCCTGGTGCTGGACTCGCTGCAGTTGGGCGAGATTGCCGCCCTTCACCACGGCACGTACCGCGAAGGCCGATGGTGGTGGTATTCGCGCGGTTACACCCCGGCAGGGGTCGAGTGCTGGAACGGCATGCGGGGGATCGATTACCTGGTCAGCCGGCCCGAAGTGGATCCCGACCGCATCGCGGTGACCGGCATCAGCGGCGGCGGGGCGGCCACCTGGTGGATCGCCGGTGCTGATTTGCGGGTGAAGGTCGCCGTGCCCGTCAGCGGCATGGCGGACCTCATGTCGTATGTGCCCAACCGGGTGATCAACGGTCATTGCGACTGCATGTTTTTGTATAACACCTTTGGCTGGCCGTGGACGCGCATCGCGGGCTTGGTCGCGCCGCGTCCCTTGCTGGTGGTGAACAGCGATCAGGACGATATTTTCCCCATGGACGCCAACGAGCGCCTGATCAACCGGCTGGAACGGCTCTACAGCCTGTTCGGCGCCGGCGACCTGGTGGACAGCGTGGTAAGTGTGGGCGGGCATGCGTATCGGCAGGACATTCGGCAGGCGGCTTTTCGTTTCATCAACACGCACCTTAAAAATGATCCACGACGGGTGCTGGACAGTGAAGTGGATCTGGTGAGCGCGTCTGGAAACACTCCGATCCACCCGATCGATCCGGAAAAATTGCGGGCCTTTCCGGCCGACCTCCCGCAGGATGAGTTGAATACGCGGATCGACGAATATTTTGTCCCCTTGGCCAACCCACCCACGCCTCGCCAGGGAGAATTCGAGCCATGGCGGAAAGCGTTGCGGGAGGAACTCCGTCGCGTGACCTTCCGGACTTTGCCGGAGCGGCTTCCGCCGGCGCGTTGGGTTGGCCAGACGGCGGTTGGAACCGAACGTTTGGAGACCGAGCCGGGGATCGAAATTCGGTTGCGAAAGCTGGCGGAGCCCGAGTCCGGGGCGGCGCCTAAGCGGGCGTTGGTGGTGGTGGCCGAGCGCCAGACGGAAGACCGCGTTCACGATTGGATTAAGCTTTATTCGACAAAAGAGGATGCGGTTTACCTCTGCGAGCCGCGCGGGATCGGAGAAACCCGATGGACTCGGAAAAACCCGCCGAACTACGTGGAACGCTCGCACGCATTGCTCGGCCGGACCGTCGATACGGGGCGCGTGCGGGATGTCGCCGCGACGGCTCGCTATTTGCATCAGAAATTCGAAGGCAAGGTTCCCGTGATCGCGCTCGGGCAGGAAGGAGCAGCGGTGCTGGTCGCGTATGCCGCCCTGTGGGAGCCCGATATTACCGCCGTCGTGCTCGACCATCCGGTGCTAAGTCACCGGGACGCGTCCGCGCCAGCCTTATTGAATGTGCTGCGGGTTTGTGATGTGCCCGAGGTTTTGGGCATGCTCGCGCCGCGCCCGCTGACGATTCAGGGCAGCCCGGCGCCGGCTTTGAAAAAGGTCGCTGAGATCTACTCGTCCGCGGATGCCGCCAACCGTCTGTCTCTGCCCCATGAATGATGAAAGCGGATGGATGTGGACAACCAAGTGTTGCAGGTGCGACATGAATTTGTCCATAACTGACGCAACCCTGGCGTACCGACCGCAGTGCCGTCGTAGTTAGTCCCGTTTTTGGGCCGAGTTGCTTTTAATAAAGGCCGTTGCTTTTTAAGGCTGACGCCGGTTATAGCTGGGGCCAAAAGCCACCCGTCCTCTTGGCAGCCGAATGGGTCTAACAACCGAGCCTTTCATTGTCACGGCGAGTGGATCTGCGTTTCGGGTGCTATTTGCTTTAAGGCCGCGGCAACATTTGTTCGTACGTATGGATGCGGGTCGTGGATTGCCGAAACAAGGGTGG
>JADGRT010000003.1 GCA_017880715.1 Verrucomicrobiia bacterium
GATCCTGGAATTCGCCTAGCCCCCGTTGATATTGACTCCCAACCCAGTGGGTGGAGAGACCTTCCAGGTAAGGGCAGCCCTTTGGGTGGGGGCACTCGAACTCCGCATCCAAATTCGAAAACCGAGGCATAGCTCAAGCCGGATCTTCGTCCTGGGAAAGCTGGAGCAGTTGCCAGCTGATCTGCGAGAGCTGACGGAGCAGAGCCCGAACCTGAAGATGGTTTTCGGTCATGGCCTGGGCCTGAGGAACCAGGCTCTGGCGGACCTATTTGGTGACCGATTTGCCCTCGACCTTAGTGGTCAGGTGGTAGCCGGTTTGCGAAGGGGTCTTATGGATGGAGCCGACTAACAGATCCAACCGGGCGGGCCGGGATGTTCGAGGATCGGATTTACCTGCGCACCAAGGCGGTGTTTGAATATTTTGGGTTGCCGTTCGACGCGCCGCTGCCAGCGCAGGTGGTCCAGTAAGGCTTGGTCAGGCATGCAAAAACAGGCAATGGGGTCGCGCCTCGCGCCTTATTTACTTGTCCTTTTTCACTTGCCAAGCGAGGTTGGAACCATGACACTACCCTCCACGGGAGTCGCTTGACTTCCACCGAAAGACTATGAATGACAAGCAGTTAGCTAAGTCTTTCGGCATCGAGTGCGCGGTTAGCTCAGTGGAAGAGCACTACCTTGACACGGTAGGGGTCACAGGTTCAAGCCCTGTATCGCGCACCATTTTTCTGAACCATGAGCCTTCAAACAAGTCGCCATCCAACGCCCATTTCCGCTTCTCAAAACGTCCTGGGCAACGGGGCTTTAACGAAACTGATTGGGCGCAGGTAGATAGGTTCCAACTGGTCCGGTTGCGCGTAGTCCGTACGGCGAACGGCCAACAGGCCCAACTGGCTGGCGGAGGGGACCAGCAACCGCCCGTTAGGGAACCAGCGATTGACTTCGGGTCCGCCAACCCAAGCGGCGTTCCGGCCGGAAATTTGCGCTTCTTCCTGAGTCATCAGGCGCAGCGGGGCAAGGCAGCGCCAGCCAGTTTTTTCAATCTCGTAGGTGGCGCCGTACAGCTCGTTGCGTTGGGCGTCGAGGACGAATAGGGCTTCGCCGAACCAAGTCTTTGCCTGGGCCTGGGCGGCCAGGCAGTCAACGCTGCCGATACTCAGGAGCTTGACTCCGCGCGCCAGATGCCATCCCTGCGCCAGGGCGATGGCGATGCGTATGCCCGTGTAAGATCCCGGTCCCATCCCGATGGCGATGCCATCGATCGCTTCCCGTTGGAGGCCAAGGTCCGACAACATCTTCTCGATCATGGTGAGGGCATGGGTGGTTCGGCCCAGCGTTTCGGATGTCGCCGCCAGCACCACCGGAGGATTTCGGTCCTCCACGAGTGCCACGCTGCGTTCGTTCGAAGAAAACTCAAGCGCCAATATCTTCATAGCTGATGCGTCTTTCAAGATCCCCGCAGCTTTCCATCTTCACCAGCCGGCAGCTTAATCCGGCGCCGGGCGCAAACCCCGGCCAGCGTTCGGCCCATTCCACGACGGTGACGCCATCGGGGCGGACCCAATACTCTTCGAGTCCGGCGCTGTGGATTTGGTCCACGGTATCCAGGCGGTAGAGGTCGAGGTGATAGAGCGGCAGCCGGCCGCGGAGATACTGATTGACCAGCGCGAACGTGGGAGAATGCACGCGTTCGGAGGCGCCCAGCCCGCGGGCCAGGCCTTTGACCAGTTGCGTTTTGCCGGCGCCAAGATCGCCGATCAGACCGATGATCCAGCCCGATTGGGCGGCGCGACCCCAAGCCTCGCCCAGGGCTTCGGTTTCGGCCGGATTATGCGAAAAAAATAGGGGCATGCGGTTGCCTAAACACGGGGATGGCCGCGTTCCAGTGGGCAGGGTGGGGGCATTATGTCAGAGGAAATGGACATAGCCTTGTTCGGTAAGCGATCGGACGCCGTCGCGGGTGCGGAGGTTGACGCTGGGTTCAGCCAGGACTTTGCCGATACAGTGCAGCGCGGGCTCGGGGAATTGCTGTTTCCAGGCATCGACCAGCGGCACGGCGTCGCGACTGGCCACCGTGAACAATAGTTCAAAATCCTCGCCATCGGTCAGGGCTGCGGCCAGCGGTGTTTTGGGGGAGCGGCCATCCTGAGCCCGGCGGCGCGCCGCGGGGCTGATCGGGATGGCATCGGCCAGCAACTCGGCGCCCGCCTGGCTGGCGTGGAGCAGATGCCGTAGATCCCCGGCCAGGCCGTCGCTGATATCCATCATGGCATGAATGGCAAAATGATCGGCCAGCCAGCGCGCCTCGAGCAGTCGTGGTTCAAAGTCCAAATGTTTGCCCGCCCGGGAGCCTCCTAATTCGCCGGTGACGAAAATGGCGTCACCCGGGTTGGCGCCGGAACGCAGCACGCATTTATTTTTGGCTACCGTCCCCAGCATGGCCACGGAAATCCAAACTCGCTCCGGATTCGTGGTGGTTTCACCGCCTGCCACCGCCACGCCGAAACGGCGGGCCAGTTCATTGCTGCCCCGGTAAATGGCCTCGACCCGGGACGCCTCAAAGTCGCGCGGCAAGCCGAGGGTGATCAGCGCGCTATTGGGGGTGCCGGCCATGGCGGCAATATCGCTTAGACAACGGCCCAGGGCTTTGCGGCCAATTTTTTCCGGCGGTGTGTCGGCCGGGAAATGGATGCCTTCCACGACCGCGTCGGTTTTGAACAGCAGCCAGGCGTCGGGCAGTCCCAAATCCAGCACGGCGCAATCGTCGCCCGCCCCGACGCGCACGGAAGGATTCGTGGGCAGCGTCGGGATCAGACGGTGGATCAGCTCGAATTCGTTCATAACCGTGGCGCGATGTTATGGGTCGATGCCGATAATCAGCCAGCAGAAATTGAAGGCGTTGAACAAGCTGTGGGTAACGATGGGAGCCAGTAAATTATCAGTTTGCTCGTACAGCCAGATGAGCACCAGCGCCAGGACGGTCAACGGAATGAAGGTCATCGCATTGACATGGGTGGCCGCGAAAAACAGGGAGGATCCCCACCAGGCGAGCCGGGGAAACCCCGCTTGTTTGATGACGGGATAAAGCATGCCGCGAAAGAGCATTTCCTCCATCACGGGCACGACGAGGATAGTGGCGGCGCCAAAGAACATTATTCGTCCCAGGCCCAGGGCGGATCGTTGTTCCTGGAGCATTTGCACGGCTTGCTGGGCAACCGGTTTGACCTTGAACCATTCCATCACGGTGGCATAAACCCAGTTCAGCCCCAGCGCCACCGGCAGCACCACGACGAGAGCGCCCAAGGCGAGCAGCAGGGCGCGTTTTAATCCCGGAGTGTTGAATCCAAACGAACGGATGGCGCTGAGGCCATGGCGGCGCAGGAGCACGAAAATCAGCACGGCCGCCGTGCCATGAAAGCTCATGATGCCGACCACAAAAGCGGCGAATGGGGGCGCCCCCGATGGCGAGCCGCCGCGCGCCAGTCCCGTGAATTGAATTAACAGCATGCCCAGAGTGATGCTGGCAAACAACCCCAGGAACACCGCCATCACCCCATCCAGCCGCCACGGTTTTTCCGACAACATGCCCGCGAAGTTAAACCATCACGGTTTGGGCTGGCCATGGAAAAATGGCGGTAAAACCACGCGGGCCGTCAGCAGCAGGTCGTCACCCAGTCGTCGCCACTGGATTTCGCGCAGGCTCAGCGCGTCAGCTAGCGAACCGGCCCCGGCGCCGCCCACGCCTTTCAAAGCCTGGCGTCCGCCCAGAATCTTCGGGGCATAGAAGAAAGCGACTCGTTGGGCCAGTCCAGCCATCAGGAATGAGGCGTTGACTTCGCCGCCACCTTCGACCAGCAAACGAGTGACATTTTCCTGGCCAAGTTTCTGGAGCAGCCAGGGGAGTGCGATGCGACCTTGGTTTGGCGCGGTCCAAACCTTGACCTTGCGCGACAAGGCCTGAACTCGTCGGGCGGGCGCTGGTTGCGCTACGACAACGGTGGTCAGATGGGCGTATTCGTCGCCGACCACCCGGGCATCCAAAGGTGTGCGGGCATTTGAATCGAGGATGATGCGGCGCAGGCGGGAGTCCGCTGGCGCAGGTGGACGACGCGCGGATCGAAGGGTGAGGCTCGGATTATCAGCCAGCACGGTGTTGATACCGACCAGGATGGCATCGGAGTCCCGTCGCATTTTCATGGCCCAGGCGCGGGCTTTTTCGCCCGTGATCCAGCGCGATTCGCCGGCGGCCGTGGCGATTTTGCCGTCCAGGGTCATGGCCGCTTTCACGGTTACGAAGGGTGTGTGATGGACGATCCAATGGTTGAAGGCTTCATTCAGGTGTTCGGCTGGGGCGGCCAGAACTCCCGGGGTTACCGAAATGCCGGCTTGTTGGAGCACCTCGAAGCCGCGTCCGCGGTGCGTGGGATTTGGATCGGTGGCCCCGGCAACGACGCGCCGGATTCGGGCGGCAACGATGGCATCGGTGCAGGGAGGAGTGCGGCCGTGGGTGCAGCAAGGTTCCAAGGTTACGTAAAGCGTGGCGCCGGCAACCGGATGGCCTTTGGCGTCGGCCTCGCGGAGCGCCTCAATTTCGGCGTGCGGCTGGCCGGCTCCGTGATGCCAGCCCTGGCCAATGATGGCGCCTTTCCTGACCAGGATGGCGCCGACCATGGGATTGGGGGAAGTCCGGCCGCGAGCCCGGCGTGCCAGGCGCAGCGCCAGACGCATGAAAGTTCGATCGGATGGGGTGGCGTGGTTCATCTGACCTTTTCTTTCCGGGGCCTAAATCAGCGAACTGCCGTGCGGGATTTTGACAATGGTTGTACCCGCGATTTTGTCGTGCCAGGACTGCGTTTCCTTGTCCCAGCCGACCCAGAAGAATCCAAGAAAGCAGGGTGCGGCGGACAGGAAGGCGGCCAGGGTCCGGATCAAGGCGATCGAGAAATTCATCGGCCGGCCATCCAGTCGGACGCATTTCAATCCGAGCACGATGCCCCCGACGGTCGTGCTCTTCCAGGCCCACATGGCAATGTGGTAGGCTACCCAGGCGATCAGATGCCAGGAGGGCAAAGGCAGGAAGGCCAGGATGATGGACACCAACAGCAGGTCGATCAAGGTGGCGGCTAAGCGGAGGCCGAATCCCACGCGAGGCAAAGCCAGAGCTTCGGCGGCGGTCAAGGGCGGGGTGGGTTCGGAATAGGATAATCCCGGCGGGAGGGGGGGGGGGATGAGCGCGGCGGCCGTTGCCGGCGGGGCATTCTTTTCGCTTTCGTGTTGAAATCTTCCCAAGGCGGCCAACATCACCGCGCCCAGGCCCAAGGGGGTGATGATGCCCCAGACGACAAATCCCAACACCGGCACGGTATAGAGCAGGTAAAACAAAACCGCGCCGATCAGCAAGGCGACCACGGGTATTTGCAGGGCAGCCAGATTGAGACTGCGGCCGATTTGGACGCCCACCTGGCGGAAAACGGCAGCTTTGCCGAAAAGCAAGGCCACCAACAGGGCGCCCATCACGAATGGGATGACAAGAATGCCAATCGCGGAAACCAACAGCAAAAAAAGAGCCGGACCCAGCAGCAGGAAAGTCAGCGCGCCGATCAGGAACGAGCCGATGGGACGCTCCTCCAAAGCCGCAACACAAGCTTGAACCGGGCGTGGGAAAATGAGGTTTAACAGGAGATAAACGACCAGAAACAAACCAGCCAGGCCCCACATCACGATCGACCGGGGCGGCAGCGGTCGGGCCAGAAAAAGCCCCTTTCTCACCCAGTCTCCCGCCAGGCGAAAGCCGGGAACTCTTGGGAAGGCAATCTCGGTGCGGGACCCGCCTACTTTGGCCGAAGGGGCCAGATCGGCTTTGCCGCCGACCGTAACCAGATCATGCCGGACGCGCGCGTCGGAGCTCAAGGACGCGGAGCCCATCACCACGACGAGGTCGCCATCGACTTCGCCGGAGACCTTGGCGGTGCCCATGATGACGACCAAATCGTTCTTGACTCTTCCTTCGATGTTGGCATTGCCAAAGATGACGACCACGTCGGGCGCGGTTTCATTTTTCTTGAGCACGACATCTTTGCCCATCACCACGATGTCATTAAGTTCAGTGACCGCCGGCGGTTCGACCTCGGCGGCAGGGGTCTGCGCCGGCAGGTTGGGAACCAACCACAGGGCCACCAAAGGAAGAGCGATGGCGCGCGAGATAGCGAAGGGTAGTAACAGGTTTTTCATAAGCGCACACGTGGGTTGAGGATGGCTCGGAAGCAGGCGGTACCGATGCCGATGCAGGCGAGATACATGAGGACGGAGACGATGATTCCAGCCCGGAGTATGGGTTGTCCCATCAGCGCCCGGCCGGCGAGCCAAAAGGCGTTTACGAGGGTGTCAATCGTGCTCCCAGCCAGGGAGAGCAAGGAGAGTTTTTGGTCAACTTCCCGGGCAACTCCGCTGGTGGCGAGGTTGTTCCAGGCGATTCGGCTGAGGTAGAAAGCGAGCAAGGGGAAGATCGTCAGCAAGGGGCCGAGGAGGCATTGGATTTTGCGCGGCCACGATGGCCAGGGACGCCGATACCACGGCAGGGCTTGTCGGGCTTGGAGGGCCGCCATGACGCGAGCCAGGAGTGTGGCAGGCGCCTTCAGGACAGGCAGTTGACGCAATTCCTGGGTTACTTTTGCCTCCAGGCTGTCGTTCCATTGCGGATGAGGTTGGTTTTGCATAAGGCCATCCCTTCGGGTTAAGCAGGTTGCAAGGCAGCTTCGGTTTCCATTTTCCATTTGAGCTTGCGGCGCAGCGCCTCGCGACCGCGGAAGATGTCCGTTTTAACTTTGCTCAGCGACAGCCCCAGTTTCCCGGCAATTTCTTCGTAACGCAGGCTTTCGAAGTGATAGAGGACCAGGGGAACCCGCTGGCTTGCGGGCAGTTTCTGCAGTGCTTCCTCGAGCAGTTGCCGTTGATCGGCCGTGTTGAGTTCCTGGTTATGCGTTTCGGGCGCTGGCAAACCGGCTTCGTAGGCTTCGGAATCGTCGGGGTCGGTCCGCATTTCCGAAAAGAAACGCCACCGCGCGCGATAGCGGGACAAGTGGTTCAGGCAGAGGTTACGCGTGACGGTTTTAAGCCAGCCACCCGCAGTGGGGCTTTGACTCAATTCGGCGAAGCGTTCGTACGCCTTCAGGAAGACCTCCTGGGCGATGTCTTCAGCCTCGGTTGGATTGCCGAGCAGGCGCGCCGCGGTGCTGAATACCATGTTCTGGTAGCTTTGCATAAATGCCTCGAAATGGAGCGGTTGATCCATCGCTGATCCTTCGCTTACCGGTTCGAGTTCATCTTTCATGGGCAGAACCCGCGGCGATTACAAAAAGTTGCAATTTTTTAATACCACCAAGCCAGACGACCATGAGCGCCCCATGGCTTCCCAGCTTGCCGCCTCGAATCGGGCGTCATGGAGGATGTCCATTACCCGGGGGCGCACCATGAGCTCCTCGACCCTGGCCCGAGGTGGCAGGTTAACCGCCAGCGTGTAACCCACGAGGAAAGCATACGTTACCCGCGGGTTTGATAAAGCGAAATCAACCCTGAACACTGGTTCAACGTCCGAGGTTGATTTAAATCAAAGCATCGTTCGGCAAACAGGCGTAGATTCAGGCCCAGATCGATCACAGATCCGAAGCCATGCACGCGCGTTTGGAACGAGAGCTTGAAACGATCCACGCCATGATCGCCCTTTATTGTGGCGATCGGCACGGCGTGGGGGAGTCGCTGTGCGCCGATTGCCAGGCGTTGCTGGACTACGCGCGGGTGCGGTTGGATCGCTGCCAATTCGGAGCCCAAAAACCTACCTGCGTGAATTGTCCGGTCCATTGTTATCAGCCGCAATACCGCGAAAAGGTTCGAGTCGTCATGCGCTATGCCGGACCGCGGATGCTCGGGCGGCATCCGGTGCTGTCACTCCGACATTGGCTGGCTGGTTTCCGACGGCATGATGGCCGGTAGCCGACGGGGGAATTCCATAAAAGGGGATTGCAGATGCGACGCAACCATTCGGCCTCGGCCTCAGGGGCCGTGAAACGGGACAATTTAGGCAACCGTGACTAACTCAACTTCTGTCGTGGCGCTCACACTCCGTAGGTGCGGGTTTTCCAATAACCGGGCCGACGGCTTCCGTGAGCTATGGTGGCAATCCAGATCACGAATATTTCGTTTGCAGCTCGCGAAGAACCGCATCGGCCGGTTCGCCGATGGCTTTTCCATTCCGGATCTCCAAACCCCGACGCTCTAATTCGGCATCCCAGGACGCTTCCCAATCCTTATCGACGGATTCATCGAGCGACTTAATCAGCAAAGAGGCTAACTCGGCCCGGTCAGACTCCGACAATCCGAGAATCTGAACCTTCACTTTTTCCGCTGTCGTTGTCATTGATGACTATATTGCTCCCTGCCGCCATGCTGTCAAGGAACCAGTTGCAGCGCCGAGGCATCAACCTGTGGGGTTGCTTTTGTTTTTGGCTTATCCTATGGAGCGGCTGTGTTCTGCTTTCGGTATCGAGTGTCTTCCGCCATAACCGTAAGGCCACCAGCTCTGTCAGGTGCTGCTGTGCTTCGGACAGCGAGAGCCTTTGCATGAGCCGATTATTGGCTTTCTCTGAAACAATGCCAAGTATGAAAACGGGTGAGTTGGTTTTAATCAGCTTAACTGGACGGACCGACGGTCCGGTCCGTCCAAGTTGAATTGCCATATTTCTCCGCAACCAGACGTTCCATGGCTGCCACGGGAACCTCCGCCGGACCGGCCGTAGCGGACCAAGCTTGAATCAGGGTGGACTTCACCGCCCCGGCCGAGACGGGCAGGTTGGTTAGGAAATCGCGGTGACGGCGGTTCTGCCGGTAGCCGGGTTGCCGCGATGGATGGGGCAGGAGCGCTGCCACCAACGTCAGATCGAAATGGAGCAGGAACGTTCCGTGAAACAACAGGGTGTGCCGTCGCCGACGCTGCGCGTTTCCTGAAAACTTCCAACCGCGCCAGGTCAAATCGGTGACCCCCTGAACTGCAATCGGGGCAGGGAATGGTTCCCCAGCTTTGCCCCTGGCCAAAGAGGCTGGGGGCCAAGTTTCAGGGATGACGGGCGCTGGGTTCAAGGAGGCGGCCAGCCTCGCCATCACCGCCCGATGGCGTTGCATGATAAAGTCGTTTGTGGACGCAATGGTGCGGCAGGCTTCGTGTTCTCGAATGCGGAGAATCAGCGAATAATTAAGGCAGCCCGGTCCTTGCACCACGGCGCCGCCGCCGCTGCTGCGCCGCAGGATCGGGAGGCCGCGTTCGCGGCAGGCCGCCGAGTCAACCTCGAGGCTGATGGACTGGCCGTAGCCCACGACGACGAAAAAGTCCGGCGATTCCCAGAACCGCAACACCTCGCCGGCTTCACCCGAGTCGCAGGCTTCGAGCAGCGCTTCGTCGCAAGCGAGGTTTTGTTCGGGGGTAAACCGCGCTCCGATTGGAGCGGCCCGGGTTGTTTGATCCAGGAGCTGCATTTGTGTCTTGCCTATTCTGCGCTATGATAGGAGACATGCCTGTTGGATTAACGGCAAGCAAAACCTTTACGCTATTCTCCGAAAACGGTTTAATCGGGTCATAATAACATGGTGAAATCCAATCGCAAAATACCCGCGGCGCCGTCTGTGTCGGCGGCTGGGCGCATAGCTGCGGGGACACCCGCGGTCCCGTCGCCGGCGGCTTCGGAAAACCGACGCTGGCTTGAATCCCTCGAGTTTGTGATGGAGCATCTGCTCAAGCACCAGGAATCCGAGCTGGCGCCGATTTTCGTCCACCATCTGATCGAGCGCCTCCGCCAATCCGGGATCGCGGTTCCTGAAACCATCAGCACGCCGTACCTTAACAGCATCCCGACTTCGGCCCAACCGCCTTATCCTGGCGATCGCGATCTCGAACGCCGCATCAAGAGCTACATTCGCTGGAACGCCATGGCCATGGTGGTCAACGCCAATCGCGGTCACACGGGGGTGGGTGGGCACATTTCGACCTTTGCCTCCAGCGCCACCCTTTACGAGGTCGGGTTCAACCATTTTTTCCGCGGGGGCACGCCGGAGCGGCCGGCGGACATGATTTATTTCCAGGGCCACGCGGCACCGGGCATCTACGCGCGGGCCTTTTTGGAGGGGCGTCTCGACGAGAAACATTTGCGGCATTTCCGCCAGGAACTGGCCGCGGGCGGGGGATTGTCGTCTTATCCGCATCCGTATCTCATGCCGGAGTTTTGGCGCTTTCCGACGGTGTCCATGGGATTGGGGCCGATCTTATCGATTTACCAGGCCCGATTAAACCGTTACGTGCGCGCCCGGGGACTGGCCGCCGGGGAAGAGCCCCGGGTTTGGTGTTTTGTCGGCGATGGTGAGACCGACGAGCCTGAGACGCTGGGGGCTCTCAATCTGGCCGCGCGCGAAAGTCTGGACAACCTCATATGGGTAGTTAACTGCAACTTGCAGCGGCTGGACGGTCCGGTGCGGGGCAATGGCAAGATCATTCAGGATCTGGAGGCCGTTTTTCGGGGCGCCGGCTGGAATGTGATCAAGGTGGTGTGGGGCTCGGATTGGGATCCGCTGCTGGCCGCCGACGCCCAAGGTTTGCTGGCCAAACGCATGGCCGAAGCGGTGGACGGCGATTACCAGAAATACTCGGTGGAACTTGGCAGCTACATCCGCAAACATTTTTTTGGCAAATACCCGGAATTGCTCGAATTGGTGAATCACCTGACGGACGATCAGTTGCGCAAGCTGCGCCGGGGCGGTCACGATCCGGAGAAGGTTTTCGCGGCTTACCAGGCGGCGGTCCATCATAAGGGATCGCCCACCGTCATTCTGGCCAAGACGGTGAAAGGTTACGGGCTGGGCGAAGCCGGCGAAGGCCGCAACATCACGCACCAGCAGAAAAAACTCAACGAAAAGGAGCTGCGCGAGTTCCGCACTCGCTTTGGCATTCCGATCACCGACGATAAAATCGCCGAGACGCCCTTCTACCGCCCCCCCAGCGACAGCCCCGAGACGCAGTACTTGCTGGAAAAACGCCATGGATTGGGCGGGTTCGTGCCCGAGCGCGATCCGTGGACCGATCCGCTGCCGGCCCTGCCGCTGGCGCAGTTCGCGGAGTTTCTGAAAGGCTCGGGCGCCTTCGAGGTGTCCACCACGATGGCCTTGGTGCGGCTGCTGGGGAATCTGCTGCGGCATCCGAAGCTGGGCCGGCACGTGGTGCCGATCATTCCCGACGAGGCGCGCACGTTTGGCATCGACGCCCTGTTCAGCCAGGTGGGGATTTATTCCTCGGTGGGGCAGAAGTACGATCCGGTGGACAGCAAATCGCTGCTGTCGTACCGGGAGGCAAAGGACGGCCAGATTTTGGAGGAAGGCATCACCGAAGCCGGGGGCATGTCCTCTTTCATTGCCGCCGGCACGGCGTACGCCACCCAGCGGGTCAACCTGATTCCATTCTTCATTTATTACTCGATGTTCGGTTTTCAGCGGATTGGGGATCAAATCTGGCTGGCCGGCGACATCAAGGCCAAAGGGTTTTTACTCGGCGCCACCGCGGGACGGACGACTCTCAATGGCGAGGGGTTGCAGCACCAGGATGGCCACAGCCACCTGCTGGCCAGCACCGTCCCGACGCTGCTGGCTTATGATCCGGCCTTTGCCTACGAGGTAGCGGTGATCGTCTGCGATGGCCTGCGCCGGATGTATGCGGAGGGCGAGGATGTCTTTTATTACCTGACACTCTACAACGAGAACTATGCGATGCCGCCGATGCCGGAAGGGGCGGAGTCCGGCATCCTGAAAGGCCTGTATAAATTCAAAGCCGGCCCGGGCGGCTTGAAACAGAAGGCGCAGATTTGGGGAAGCGGTCCCATCCTGCGCGAAGCCTTGCGCGCGCAAGCCATTTTGGCCGAACACTACGGCGTGTCGGCCGATGTTTGGAGCGCCACCAGTTATAAACTGCTCCGTAATGACGCCCTGAAAGCGCAACGCTGGAACCGCCTGCATCCGACGGCAACGCCGAAAAAATCGTATCTCGAAACCATCCTGGAAAAGGAAACCGGCCCGTTTATCGCGGTGTCGGATTACATGAAAATGGTCCCGGACCAGGTTGCGCCTTGGGTGCCGGGTGGGTTGACCACCCTGGGCACGGACGGCTTTGGACGAAGCGACCTTCGCCAGCGGTTGCGGCGCTTCTTCGAAATCGACGCCGAGCTGACCGTGATCGCCACGCTGCATGCCCTGAGCCAGAGAGGGGCCATCGAAAAGACCGTTGTCGAGAAGGCCATCAGAGAACTGGACGTCGATCCCGAAAAAGCATTTCCGGCGATCGTTTAACAACCCCAACAATGAAGCTCGAGCCTTTGGGTCAAAATTATGGACGTTAAACTTCCTCATTTGGGTGAAGGCGCCGATTCCGGCGTCGTAGTCGGCATTTTGGTTAAGGTCGGCGATACCGTTAAGAAGGGGCAAATCCTGATCGAACTCGAGAGCGACAAAGCCGTGGCGCCGATTCCGGCTCCGGCAGCGGGCAAGGTCGTCAAAATCCACGTGCGCGAAGGTCAGCGGGTTGGCGTTGGCCAGTTGGTGGTTTCATTGGCCGGCGTGGCTGCCGCCGAAGCCGCCGCGCCCGCCGAATCGGCCTCCACGCCGCGCAAAGCTTCGCCCGCCAAAATTGCGAAAGCCGAGCTGGTGGCCGAACCTGAGCCGGTCGCGATGGAAGCGGAGCCGCCAGCGGAGGAACCGGCATCGGAATCGACGAGGGAGTCCGAACCCGAATCGGAAAGCTCCGGCAAGGGGTCGGCATTGACGCCGCCGGCGTCGCCTTCGATTCGGAAGATGGCGCGAGAATTGGGGATCGATTTGGCGCCGATCAAGGGCAGCGAGTATGGCGGGCGAATCATGATGAAGGATTTGCGGGATTACATTCAGCGCCTGCAGAAACTCGCGTTGGCGCCCAAACCGGCGGTCCCGGCTGAGAAGCCCGTCGCGCCAGCGATTGATTTTTCCCAGTGGGGGCCAGTCATCCGCCAGCCGCTGACACCGTTGCGCGACACCATCAGCCGCCGGATGCTGGAGAACTGGAATACGATTCCACACGTGACCCAGTTCGACGAGGCCGATGTCACGACGGTTCAGGACTTGCGGAAGAAATACCAGAAAGCTTACGAGTCCAAGGGCGTGCGGCTGACGATGACGACGTTTATCCTGAAGGCCATTGCCATGACCCTGCAAAAACACGCGATTTTTAATTGCAGCCTGGACGAAGCGGGCCGGGCGATCGTGTTCAAGCAGTATTACCACCTCGGTCTGGCAGTGGATACGGACGCGGGATTGATCGTGCCGGTGATCCGTGACGTGGACAAAAAGGATCTGGCGACCCTGTCGCGAGAGATTCAGGTTTTGGCTGAGAAAGCGCGCGCGCGCAAGGTCAGCGCGGAGGAATTGAAGGGGGGGACGTTTACTTTGTCGAACCAAGGCGGGATCGGCGGAGCCCATTTCACACCGATTGTGAACAAGCCGGAGGTCGCGATTCTAGGGCTGGGCAAGGCGGCCCTCAAACCGGTGGTCCGCAACGGCAAGATCGAGCCGCGCACGCTCGCGCCGCTGGGCCTCTCGTATGATCATCGGGTCATCGACGGCGGGGCGGCCGCGCGGTTCATTACGGATTTGGTGCAAGCCATCGAACAGTTCGATGAAGCGATGGTGAAACTGAAGTAGCATATCATGGAACCGATTAAAACTGAACTTGTGGTGGTGGGCGGTGGACCGGGCGGTTATGCCGCGGCCTTTTATGCCGCGGACAAAGGCAAAAAGGTTATTCTGGTGGAACAGGAACCCCGGTTGGGCGGCGTTTGCCTGAACCGGGGCTGTATTCCCTCGAAAGCCCTGCTGCATGCCACGGATCTGATCCGCGAAGCGCATGATGCCTCAAGTCAGGGGGTCACGTTTGCCACGCCCCACGTCGATCTGGACAAGCTTCGCGCCTGGAAGAACTCCATTCTCGAGAAATTGGGCCAGGGCATTCGAAGCTTGGCCCAGCGTCGTAACGTCGAGGTGATGCACGGCCGCGGACATTTCGAGGATGCGCGGACGTTGCGCGTCGAGACGGCCGAAGGCCAAAAGTTCATCGTCTTCGAGCAAGCCATTATAGCGGTGGGTTCCAAGCCGGCGATGCCCAAGGCATTTGATTTGGGCAATCCGCGCATCATGACGTCGGATGACGCGCTGGAGCTTCAGGATATTCCCGAGGATTTTCTGATTGTGGGCGGTGGATACATCGGCATGGAGCTGGGCACGGTCTATGCCACGTTGGGCAGCAAGGTGGTGGTCGTGGAGGCGGCTGACTCCATTTTGAGCGGCGCGGAGCCCGACCTTGTGGCGCCCGTGCTGCGCAACGCGGAACGGCAGTTCAAGGAATTGCGGCCGAAAACCAAGGTGCTGGGCATGGCGACCAAAGGCAAAAAGATCCAGGTCACCGTCGAGTCCCAAGGACAGCAAAAGGAAGAGCTTTATGACCGGGTGTTGGTCGCCATTGGCCGGGTGCCCAACGCCGAGGATTTGGGGCTGGAAAACACCCAGGTCCAGCAGGACGCCAAGGGATTCATCATGATCAATCACCAACAGCAGACCGCCGATCCGGCCCTTTATGCGATCGGCGATATTGTGGGAGGCATGATGCTGGCGCACAAGGCCGCCAAAGAGGCGCGCATCGCGGTGGAGGTGATCACCGGTGAAGCCAGCGCCTTCGAGGACGTCGTGATGCCGGCGGTGGTGTTCACCAATCCCGAGGTGGCCTGGTGCGGTTTGACGGAGGCCGAGGCCAAAGCCAAGGGCATCGAGGTCCACGTGGTGAAGTTCCCCTGGTCGGCTTCCGGCCGGGCGCTCACCTTCCATCGTCCCGACGGAATCACCAAGCTCATCATCGAGCCGGAGACCGAGCGGATCTTGGGTGTGGGCATTTCCGGACGGGGCGCTGGAGAACTGATCAGCGAAGGCGTTTTTGCCATCGAGATGGGGGCGACGGCGAAGGACTTGGCCGAGTCGGTGCATCCGCATCCGACGCTTTCGGAAACGCTGATGGAATGCGCCGAGATGTTCTACGGCTATTCCACCCATGCCTACACGAAGAAGTATTATTGAGCCCGCTTGCTACCGGTGCGGACAACTTAATGTTGCAGGTGCGACATAAACTTGTCCACTGTTTTCAGGCCGGAATCCCGTGTGCTTCCATTCCCGCGCACGTGCAAACCAGGTTGCGATCGCCATAAACGTTGTCGATGCGTCCCACCGGCGGCCAAAACTTGTGCTCCCGCAACCAGCCCGCGGGATACGCCGCCTGTTCCCGCGAATAGGGATGGGTCCATTGGTCGGCCACGACCGCTTCCGCCGAATGCGGCGCGTTCTTAAGCAGATTGTCCCGGGCGTCCGCCAGGCCCGACTCGACCGCCTTGACTTCCGCGTGAATGGCTATCATGGCTTCGCAAAAACGGTCCAACTCGGCCTTGGATTCGCTCTCGGTCGGCTCCACCATCATGGTGTCATGGACCGGCCAGGAGATGGTCGGGGCATGAAAGCCATAATCCATTAGCCGCTTGGCCACATCCTCGACTTCGATGCCCGCTGGCTTGCACGCGCGCAAATCCAGGATGCATTCATGGGCCACCAGTCCCCGTTTGCCTTTGTAGTAAACCGGGAAATACGACTCGATCCGCCGGGCGATGTAATTGGCGTTCAGAATCGCCAGGCTCGTGGCCTGCGAAAGCCCCGGTTCTCCCATCATGGCAATATACATCCAGGAAATCGGCAGGATGCCGGCGCTGCCCCAGGGCGCCGACGACACCGCCCCCAAATGCTTCTGGCCGCCCAAATCGACCACCGCATGCCGGGGCAGGAACGGCGCCAAGTGCGACGCCACCGCAATCGGTCCCACGCCCGGTCCGCCGCCACCATGCGGGATGGCGAAGGTCTTGTGCAAATTCAGGTGACAGACGTCCGCGCCGATGTCGCCCGGCCGGCACAAACCGACCTGCGCGTTCAAATTGGCGCCGTCCATGTAAACCTGCCCGCCCTGCTCGCGCACAATCCGGCAAATGTCCTTGATCTCCTCTTCGAAAACTCCATGGGTGGAGGGGTAGGTCACCATGATCGCCGCCAACTGTTGCCCCTGCGCAACGACCTTGGCTTTCAGATCTGCCACCTCGATGTTGCCCTGCGCATCGCAGGCCACGGGAACCACCTGAAACCCAGCCATGACGGCACTGGCCGGATTGGTGCCGTGCGCCGAAACCGGAATCAGACAGATCTTCCGATGCGGCTGCCCCATGTGTTCCTGGTAGGCGCGAATGACTCGCAACCCGGCATACTCGCCCGCCGCACCGGAGTTGGGCTGCAAGGAAACGGCAGCCAGCCCCGTGATCTCGGCCAGCCACGCTTCCAGTTGCTTCGTCAAAACCTGGTAGCCCTGCGTCTGGTCGGCGGGCGCAAAAGGATGCAACCGACTGAATTCCGGCCAGGTTATTGGCAGCATCTCCGCCGCCGCATTCAGCTTCATGGTGCAGGAACCCAGCGGAATCATCGACGTGGTCAGCGACAAATCCCGGGATTCCAGCCGGCGGATGTATCGCAACATTTCCGTTTCGGAATGATAACGGTTGAACACCGGCTGCGTCAGAAAGGCGCTCGTGCGCGCCCGTGCGCCATCGATGTCGCCGCCTATCCGCGCCGCCAGTTCCGTCACCGTGAAACCGGGATCGCGTCCCCCATTGAAAACCTGCCATAGCACGGTGACATCGGCCGCCGAGGCAGTCTCGTCCAGCGATACGCCGACGAGGTGGTCATCGACGTTCCACAAATTGATGCCGCGCGCTTCGGCGGCCTTGAGGATTTCGGCGCCCCGCCGGTTGCCTAATCCGACGCGCAACGTGTCGAAAAACGGCTCCGAACCCGGATCATACCCCAGACGTTCCAGTCCGGCGGCCAGAATGGCCGTCAACTGATGAACTCGCCGGGCCATCCGCTTCAGCCCCTCCGGGCCATGATAGACGGCATACAGGGACGCCAGAATGGCCAGCAGGGCCTGGGCCGTGCAGATGTTGCTGGTGGCTTTTTCCCGGCGGATGTGCTGCTCCCGTGTTTGCAGGGATAGCCGATAAGCCGGCTTGCCATGGGCATCGCGAGAAATCCCGATGAGCCGGCCTGGCATTTGGCGTTTAAACGCATTGCGGGTCGCGAAATAGGCGGCATGCGGACCCCCAAAACCCATGGGGACACCAAAGCGCTGGCTGTTCCCCACCGCAATATCCGCGCCGAACTCGCCCGGCGGCCGCAATAAAACCAGGCTAAGCAAATCCGCCGCCACCACCACTTTCGCACCGGCCGCGTGGGCTTGCTCCACAAACGGACGATAATCGAAAATCGCGCCATCCGCGGCCGGGTACTGCAGCAGCACGCCGAACACGCTGGCGTCGCAGACGTACTGCTGGTGATCGCCCACGCGGATTTCCAGGCCCAGCGGTTCGGCGTGTGTTTTTAATACGTCGATCGTCTGCGGAAAACAGCGTTCCGAAACGAAAAACACCCGCGCGTCATTCCGGCCGCTCAGCGCCAGGCACATGGCCATGGCCTCGGCCGCGGCCGTTCCCTCGTCCAGCAGCGAGGCGTTGGCGACCTCCAGGCCCGTCAAATCCGCGATCATCGTCTGGTAATTGAGCAGCGCTTCGAGGCGGCCCTGCGCGATTTCGGCCTGGTAAGGCGTGTATGGAGTGTACCAGCCGGGGTTTTCCAAAACGTTCCGCTGAATCACCGGCGGCGTGATGCAATCGTAATAGCCCATCCCGATGAAAGACCGGAGCACACGGTTCCTCCCCGCAATCTGCCGGAGCTGGCTCAACGCCTCGAATTCGCTCAGCGCGGGAGGCAGACGCAGGGGATGCGCCAGCCGAATGCCCGACGGCACCGCCGCCTGCACCATGGCTTCCATGTTGTCGAAGCCCAAAAACTCGAGCATCCGCCGCGTCGCGGCCTCGTCGGAGCCCAGATGCCGTCGCGCAAAACTGTCGGGCTGCGCCAAGCCGGTCGCGGCGGCTGTCGATGTCGCGCCGGCCGACCCGTGACTGGCCGCGCATCCAGAATTGACCTTAGTAGAATTAACCTCAGACATGCAGGGAAACTAAGAAACAGCCGGGGCAAATCAACTGAAAAAGCGCAAACCCGATCATTGGCGAATCCACTCCGGTTTGGGGGCGACTCTCCCGCGGGGCCACCCGCGCTGGCTTGGCGAACCCAAATCGCCTTCCAACGGAGATGGATGCATCGTCAAACTTTTCTTCCTCAGCATCGCGACAATATAAAGTACGGCCGTACTTTATATTGTCGCGACTATTCATCCACGCCAGATGAGTTCACTCGGTGTTTAGCCAGGAATCATTGAAGTTGCCGGTTCAAATGGATTTCGTGGTCTGGCACTCGGGGCAAAGTCCGAAGAATTCCAGCCGGTGCGTGATGCCTTGGAAGCCGCTGGTCTGGGCCAGACTTCGTTCGACGTGTTCCGGGAAGCACTCCTCGATCTCCAACACCACCGAACAACGCGTGCATACCAGGTGATGATGATGGCCATCCTCGCCTTCGGGCACCAGTTCGAACCGCGCCGCGCCATCGCCGAAATCGAAGCGTTTCACCATGCGCATCTGTTCCAGCAGATGCATCGACCGGTAGATCGTGGCCAGATCGCTGATCCCGGCCGGCAGGGCCGCAAAAATCTCCCGGATGGCCAGCGGATGCGACTGTTGCCGCAATAGGTCGAGAAGGGCCTGGCGCGGTCCCGTCACTTTGCGCGACTGCCGGCGCAAGCGCTCGGTGAGGTCCGCCAGTTTTTCGGCGGAGCGTTTGGGTGAATGACCGCTAGCCGTCATAGTTCAAATGGCCCGGCTTTTTTGACGCCCGCGGCCGGCCACCAACGAAATCAGAAAGAGGCCGATCGCGGTCAGCACCACCATCGGTCCGCAGGGCACATCGAATTGATAGGCGAGCAGCGTCCCTCCCACCCCGCCGACCAAGCCGGCCAGAACGCTGAAAATCAAGTGCTGACGCAAATTGCGGCTCAGGTTTCGCGCCGTGGCCGCTGGGATGACCAGCAGCGAGGTCACCAGCATAATGCCAATCAGGCGGATGCTCAGCGCCACCGTAAACGTCAGGGCCACCACAAACAAATAATTCACCCGCCGCACCGGAATGCCGCACACATGCGCCATCTCTTCGTGCGCCGTCAGCAACGTCAGCCAGCTCAGCCGGGAAAAAATCACCCCGCCGAGCACGACCAGGAGCGCCGCCGCCGTCCAGACTTCCCTCGATCCCACGGCCAATAGGTCGCCGAAAAGGAAGCGGTGAAGCTCGCCCCGATAGCCTTTGAGCAGGCTCAACACCATGATCCCAAAAGAAACCGATCCCGATAGCAGCAGTGCCATGATGGTGTCGGTAAGCAGTTCGGTGTTCTCTTTCAGCCACAGGATGGCCCCCGCCACCAACAGGCTGAACAGAATCATGGGCACCGTCGGATCCGACAGCCCCCACCAAAACCCCAGCGCGATGCCGGCCAGCGCCCCATGCGAAATCGTATCGCTGAAAAAGGCCATGCGGCGGGCGGTGACAAAGACGCCCAAGAGCGCGCACAGGGGCGACAGGAACAGCGCCGCCAGCAGCGCCCGCTGCATGAAAGGCTCAGTGAACATGGGAATGATGGTGGTGATACGGCGACACCTGAATCCCGTAAGCCTGCTTCAGCGACTCCTCGTTCATCACCTGCTCGGGCGAGCCTTCGCAACAGACCACATGATTCAACGCATAAACCCACGAGGCGTGGCGGAACACCATCGACAGATCGTGCGAAACCAGCACCACGGTCAAATGGCGGCGGCGATGCACCTCGGCGATCACTTCATAAAAAGTCTGCTCCCCGGGCGTGTCCACCCCCGCCGTGGGTTCGTCCAACAGCAGCAACTCCGGACGCCCGAGCAAACTGAAGGCGATCAGCACCCGCTGCAACTGGCCGCCCGACAATTGCGCCACCGGCCAATTCAGCAAACCCCCGACACCCAGTTCCGAAACCACGGCCCCCAGCAGTTCGTCGATCCGGGTCTTGCGCTGCCAGAACCAATGTCGGGTTTCCGGCAGGCGCAGCGCCAGAAACTCTCGCACGCTGAGCATGAAGCTGCGTTCCAGCGCCAGCCGTTGCGGGACATAACCGATCCGCGGCAGCGCCCTTTCCAGATGGTCCTCCCCCAGGAGCCGGATTTGGCCCGCATCCGTTTTCTGCAATCCCAGCAGACAGCGCAGCAGGGTGGTCTTCCCCGCTCCATTGGGACCAATCAAGGCCACAATCTGCCCGCGGGGAATATGCAAATCGACGCCTTCCAACACCGGCGTACCGCCCAGGCTCACCCGAACATCGTGAACCTCGACAGCCAGTTCATTATATCCAGCGGGCGCAACCATAAGCGTGGATCAGGGCTTGAGAAACTTCACCAGGTTGCCCAGATTCCGGCGCATGCCCTCCTCGTAGGCGCCGGGTTGCAGCGGGCCGGTTTCCAGGGTGTCCAGCACGCCCAGGTCGATCTGGTGGTCGCGAGCCAGTTGAACCGCCAGCTTCCCGGAATATTGCGGCTCGGTAAAAATCACCTTGACCTTCTGGTCACGCATCAGACGGGAAAGCCTGGCCAGGTACTTCGGCGAGGGTTCCACGTCGGGGACCGCTTCGATCACGCCCGCCAGATTCAAGCCGTAACGCCGGATGAGATAAGGAAACGCCTGGTGATAGGTGACGAAAGCCACGGACTTCAGCGGCGTCAGTGCGGCGCGATAATCGTCGTCGATCTTTTGCAGTTGCGCCAGGTAACGCAGCGCGTTGGCTCGATAGCCGGCGGCATGGTCAGGATCGGCCTTTTGCAGGGCCTTCAGGATGTTGGTGACGGCATGGGCGGCCAGTTGCGGATCGAGCCAGATATGCGGATTAGGTCCGGCGCCGGGCGCCTGGCCGGAAGATTCCGCGGGCGTCTTTTCCCCCGCGCCGGAGCGAACCGCCTGGCTCTCCTCATCGCGAATCAGGCGGGAATCAAGGCCGTCGGAAACGGCGACTATTTTTTGTGGGCGGCGGCCGGCGGCCTGTTTCAAGGCCGTCTCGAGCCAGGATTCGAGTTGGAGGCCATTGATGATGACCAGGTCGGCATCGGTCAACTTGCGCAAATCGCGCGGCGCAAACTGGAACTCGTGCGGCCCGACACCAGAGGGGAGCAAATTATCGACCTCGGCCCATTCACCGGCGACCTGCACGGTAAAGCAATAGACGGGTAAAAAGCTGGTGACCACCTTGAGGGCTTTGGCTTGTACCGGAAAGCCCGCCAGCAGGAGCATGGCACTCCAGATCAACCCGCGCAGCCATCGCAACCGTGCATTCATCTGGCGCAGCTTAAGGCCTGGAATCCGATTTTGCAAACGATTTGCAATGAAACCCGCCGAAAGACCCACCTCCTCATCGAGGTGGAGTGCCTGGGCTACTTCATCAGGAGGGCTTGGCGCGCGCGCTTGATCGCCCGGCCGAGCCGGCGCTGATAATGGGCGGGCAGCCCGGTATACTTGCGCGGCAGGATGCGCCCCTGATCGGTCACGAACTGCCGCAGGAGATTCACATTCTTGAAATCCAGGGCATCGACCGTAAAGTCAATTTTAGGTTTCGGACGCGGCGTGCGGCGCTCGGAGGAGGTGGAGCCTTTTCGGGCGCTGCGGCCATGTCCGGGTTTTTCCGTATGGGTTTTCCGTGGCATAGCTGGTTACTTGATTTCCCGATGCAGGGTGTGACGGCGCAAGAAGGGATTGAATTTCTTCAATTCAATCTTCTCGGTCTTCTGTTTTTTGTTGCGCGTGGTCATGTAGCGCGAAGGCGCTTTGCCCTCTTTGCGCGCTTCCGTGCATTCCAGAATTACTATTTCTCGCGGCATAAAAAAATTTCCGGTTCGGCCCGGGCACTATTCCTTCTCTTTAACGGGCTTTTCCTCGGCTTCTTCCTCCTCCTCCACTTCGGGCACGGCTCCGCCTTCGACCGTGCCCAAGGTTCCCAAGCGACGCTGGCGCAGGGCGCCTTCCTTCTCGAGCTGGGCTTGAGCCTCGACGGTAAACCGGGTCCAGGGAATGGCCTCCAGGCGCGTCTTGGGAATCGGCTTGCCCGTCAGCTCGCATATCCCGAAGGTCCCCTTCATGATGCGCTTGAGGGCTTCCTCGATCTCGTAAACAGCGTCCTGGTCGGACGAAAGCAGGCTGAGGGCGAAATCACGATCGAAGTTGTCGGTGCCCGAATCGGCCATGTGCAGGCTGTAACCCGGCAATTCCTGGGCGGATTCCTTGGCCAGACCGCTCATTTGACTGCGCAATCGCTCCCGCAAATCGATCAGGATTTGGTAATATTTCAGCCACTCGGGTTTGATATGGATCGGCTGAACAGCTTTCTTGATGCCCACGGGCGCCGCTCCTAAAATCGACGCCGCCGTGGCTGATCCCACGGGTTTGCCCCGCACTTCAGTTCCGGCACTCTTCTTCACATTGGCTTTTTTCGTTGTCACAACACTAAACAAACCGGGTATTACGTTCTGGCCAGCTTCGATCCCATCAGACAGGCCAACCGTCCAAGAGCGGGTGAATTTAACAAAGCCGGGGAAACACGCCACAAAAATCTTCAAAAAAATGCATCATCCCTTCTCGATGCAGGCGTAGGCGTTGTGGTGGTGGATGCTTTCCTGATTTTCGGCCTCCACCTGGTACCAGGTCACGTCCGGATGCCCGCTGAGTTTCAGGGCCACGTTGCGGACCAGATCCTCGACAAATACCGGATTCTCATAAGCCCGCTCCGTCACCGCCTTTTCGTCTTCGCGTTTGAGCAGCGAATACAACTCGCTGCTGGCGGAGCTCTCGACCATCGCGATCAAGTCCTCGATCCACACCGGCTGGCGCGAACGAATTTGCACCGTGACCAGGCCCCGTTGATTGTGAGCGCCATGACGGCTGATGGCCTTGGAACAGGGGCAAAGGGTCGTCACGGCCGCCTGGACCGTCAGCACAAAGTCAATCTCCGGCCCGCAGGCGGTAGCCGAAAACCGGGCGGTGTAATCCATCACCCCCTCCAATCCGGACACCGGCGCTTTCTTAACCAGGAAATAAGGGAATTCCATCTCCAGGTGGGCGGTGGCGGACTTGAGTTTCTCCTGCATGGCATGAAGAATGTCCGGGATGTTGTTCACATGCACCACGCTGCCATGGGCATTCAGGACCTCCAAAAAGCGGCTCATGTGCGTGCCCTTGAACTCCTTGGGCAAATCCACATACATGCCAATGGTGGCAATGGTGTTTTGCAGGGATTTGGCTTTGTCCAGCACCTGGATGGGAAACCGCAACCCCCGCACGCCCACCTTGTCGATGCGCAAATCACGATGGTCGGACTCGCTTTGTTTGTCCTGCAGTTCGCTGGCGCCGCGGCGCCGGCCGGCCACCTTGGGATCGGTCACTTTCAACATGCCCCCACCATACCGCTTCGGTCTTATTATGCAAACCTCCTGGCGGAGTCGCGGAGTTCCTGACAGGATATAAGATTCCGCTGAAAAACCCCGTAGCGGCGTCTCGGCAGAGCGCCGCCAACTTCCCGGTTTCGGGCAAAGCATGCGGCGCTCTGCCGAGACGCCGCTACGGCGGCGAGGTGTTGAAATCGTTTCTTGGTTGCTGAAGTGGGATGTGAAATTAAAACTTTCCACTCCCTTCATTACCCGCTGGAATCGCGAATCGAAGCCCGCCGCTTGGCTGCGTCCTTATTTTGTTGGCTCGTGGCCTTCCTGCCGCACCATTTTGATCGCGTGGAGAAGGGCCGGAAAAAGCACCGCCAGGTAGTCGGCAGTGCCTTTGCGAGAGCCGGGGAGATTGACGATCAGCGTCTGTCCGCGCAAGCCTGCCAGGCCCCGCGAGAGCATGGCGTAAGGCAGGCGGTCCTGGCCAAAGGCCCGCGCCGCTTCGGCGATGCCCGGAACGTCCCGGACGATCACCCGTTTCATGGCTTCGGGGGTTTGGTCGCGCGGGCTTAAGCCGGTGCCCCCGCTGGTGATGACCAGATCCAGCTTGGACCGATCCGCGTAACGAATGAGCCAGCGTTCGATCAATTCCTGATCGTCGGGAATAATCCGGTAGTCCGCCACCTTTAACCCTGCTTGTTTCAACCGGTCCACAATCAGGCGTCCGGACAAATCTTTTTTGCGGCCAGCGGCGATGGAATCCGACATCACCAGCACAGCGGCGCGGGGTGGAGTCGGGAAGACGTTCTGGAAATCGCTCTTGCCGCCGGTTTTTTCCAGCAGTTGCACGCCCAGAATTTCCAACTGATCATCGACGGGTTTAAGCATGTCATAGAGGGTCAGAGCGGCGACCGAAGCGGCGGTGAGCGCCTCCATTTCGACGCCTGTCTTGCCCACGGCTTTGACCTGAGCCGTTGCCTCGATGCGGTTGCGTGACACCTGAAATTCAATCCCGACGAAATCCACGGGCACGGGGTGGCAATACGGGATGATTTGGGCGGTGTTTTTAGCGGCTTGGATAGCGGCGACGCGAGCCACGGGCAGCGGGTCGCCTTTGGGCAGTTTGCCTTGTCGAAGCAGGCGCAGGGTGGCGGGAGCGACGCGAACGGCGACCCGGGCGGTGGCGGTTCGCAGCGTGGCATATTTAGCCGAGATATCGCGCATGATTAACCTCCAATATTGAACATGGATTGGGGCTGCCGGACGAGTTCATCCAACGAGGGATGCTGGGGCAGCTTGCCGGACACGGCGGCACGAATCATCTGGGTCAGCCGCCCATCCGAAGCTCCGGCGCGCAAGGCGGGACGCAGATTGACCTCGGGCCGGCGGAACAAACAGGTTTTCAACGAACCATCGGCCAGCAGGCGCAGGCGATTGCATTGGCTGCAAAAACGATTCGTCAGAGCATCGATGAATCCAACCGTGCCGGCAAAGCCTTCCACCTGAAAAACACGCGCGGTGCCGCTGGGGGCCGTATCCTCCGGCGCGGGAACCAAGGGGTATCTTCGCAAGATCTGCTCGCATAGGACGCGGCCTGACACCAGACTGGCCGGACGCCAGGAGTTGGCGGTGAAGGGCATGTGCTCGATAAAACGCACTTGGATGGGCCGGTGTCGGGTGAATTCAACGAAGTCAAGCACTTCATCGTCGTTGACGCCCCCGATGACCACCACATTGAGTTTAAGCGAAGCAAAGCCGGCCTGGAGGGCCTGGTCGATGCTTTCCCGCACCTTGAAAAAGACCGGCTGACCGGTAATCCGTTCGAACCGGTCCGGCTTGAGGGTGTCCAGGCTGACATTGAGGGCGGAGAGGCCAGCTTGTTTCAGCGCCCGGGCAGATCGTCCGAGCAGCACGCTGTTGGTTGTCAGACCGAGGGTTTGCAGGCCATCGATGGCTTTCAAGTCGGCGATCAAATCCAGAATCCTCGGGTGTAACAGCGGCTCTCCACCCGTCAGCCGCACTTTCGTGATTCCGGCTTGCGCGAACACTTTGACGAGCCGGATCATCTCGGGAACGGCGAGAAGTTCGAGGTGCGGCGAGCGGACAGCGTGCCGGGGACGACAATAGATGCAGTTCAGATTACACGCCGGAGTGACCGAAAGCCTCAGGTAAGTGTGACACCGCCCCCAGGCATCAATCAGGGGCGCGGCCCCAACGGCCGGCTCCACGTGCCGGTGCCGGTTCGAAATTCCCGGAGAAGCGCTAGTGAGGCTGGCAAGCATGGAACGTGGTTGGGTCGGATGGGCGGGCGAGGGTTGGCCGCTGGCGGTCGGCGTTCATTCGCGGGTGCCGTTGCCCGAAATGAGGTGTTCGCCTTTCCGGTGCCTGATCGGCGAGGTGGTGATCTCGGTGCCATCCGGCCAACTGGGGTGGCCGGACACCATTCCTTTTAGGTGGATATCAGGAGTCGCCAACTGGTTCCTGGCATTGCGTTTGGCGACCACGGCCCAATTTTGAATTTTCACCAATAGCATAGGATATAGGGAACAATCTACCATCGAACCTTGAACAAACCAAGCCTGGGTTTTTCGCCTTATTCCAGACGCCGATCCGTAAAAATGCCAAAACAATTTCCTCGAAAACCGGCCCCTGGCAACCGAATCATGCCCCGGTCTTCCGAAGACAACAAACACTTTTTATGAATACCAGTAGATCCAACGGCCCGGTTATTTTCTATCGCGCGGCAAATCAACGGCTGCGGCGACCTGGTTTGGGAATCCGTGATCGGCACTAAAGGCCGGGCGCAGGGCGGTAACATCAACGGTGCCAAGCCGTTCCAGATCGAAGGCG
>JADGRT010000062.1 GCA_017880715.1 Verrucomicrobiia bacterium
GCCGTTCACGGCGACCACCGATGCCAACGGCTGGGTAACGTATGGAAAGCCCGATCTCGGGAAGGGGAGCGGTGCTGCCGGATTTAGGTTGAACGTTTTGGTCGAGTCAGCGTCAAACTCAGGTAGTCCTACTGAGTTAGCCAACCTGACCACTTCAAGGTTCGGCGTTCCGCAAGACTGAGAAGTGGCTTCTGAATTCTACGGGCCGGTCACGCCGACCGGCCTGTATCTCTTTTCGGTGTTACGCGGCGGGGCTCAGCGTTCCTTCGTGGACTTGCCAGCCTTGGAGCGCGCGTCCGAGTTCGCGCGGCCAGTTTTGTTCCGTGCAGGTCATGAAGACCTGGCTGCGCGCTTGGTGCGCTTCCTCCAACAACGGCAAAAGACCGGCGCGCCGTTGCCGATCGAGTTCGCCCATGACGTCGTCGATCAGCAGAATGGGCGGCGAGCCGTGCAGGCTGGTGAGGTATTCGGCTTGCGCCATTTTAAGGGCGATGGCCACGGTGCGTTTCTGGCCTTCGCTGGCGAAGGGGCCGGCTGGCCGGTCGTTGAGCAGCAACTGCAGATCGTCGCGGTGCGGACCGATCAGGGTCAGGCGGTATTGTCGCTCGCGCGCTCGCGCCTGGGCCAGTTCGACGGCCATGTCCTGCTTCACGGAGGGCTGGTATTCAAGGCGCAAGTTTTCGGTGTCGGCGGCGATGCGCCGATAGGCGGATTGTGCCAGCGCGGCCAGCCTGGGCAGCAGGTCGAGCCGCGGTTGAATGATCTGCGCGCCCAGTCGGGCCAGCTCGCGGGTGAAGCCTTCGAGGGCGGTTTCGTCGGGAGCGGGCTGTTTCAGCAGGGCATTGCGGGAGCGCAGCGCCTGGGCATAGCGCTGCAGCGTGGGCAGATAACCGGGCTGGGTTTGGGCCAGCAGCAAATCCAAAAACCGCCGGCGCGTGCGCGCCGGACCTTTCACCAGCAGCAAATCCTCGGTGCAAAAGACGACGGCGCGCACGGTGCCCCAATAATCCGTCAGTTTGCGGACGGGCTGGCCGTTCAACGCCAGATTGCGCTCGCGGATCGACCAGTACATTTTGACGGTCTGTTCCGTCTGGCCCACGAGGGTGGCGCCCACGAAATAGCCTTTCTGGCCATGCCGGATCATCTGGGCGCCGCCGACGCCGCGGAAGGATCGCAGCGTGGCCAGCAGGTAGATGGCCTCCAGCAGATTGGTTTTCCCCTGGGCATTGGGGCCGGCCAACAGGTGAAAACCCGGGATGAAATCCACGTCCAGCCGCGGGTAGTTTCGGAAATCACGGAGTCTCAGATGCGCCAGGTGCATGGGGATGGGGAATTTGAGATTTGAGATTTCAGGCAGACGCGAAGCTCGGCGCTGCATGGCTGGCAGGTTTCCGAGCGGCCGGGCTGGCCCGCCAAAGTCCATTCGCAGCCACAGGGGTGGCAATGGCGGGTGGGTTTCATTCGGGTCCAACGGCGGCAATCAAGGGTTTGAGTACAACGATCATAAAATGGTTATCGGTTGAGCGCGCGTGGGTGAAACACAAAAACCGCAGGTGAAACCACCTGCGGTTCGGCTTGCTTAAAGATCAAGTCAGCCTTACGCGCAGGCGCCGGGCCCAAAGTAAAACCCCGCCTCAAACCCATCGTTCGCGTACTGGCTGCGATTCAGCATCGAAACTACTCTATCCGCCGAGCCGTGCCGGTCAACCAGTGATTTTTGGCTTCGGGACGATAGCAGGGCCCATTATTCTGGTGAATTAGCTTGTGAAATTTTAGGCTTCCGGCATTGCTTGGAGGTCGGCCAACAACCGCATGGAAGCCCCAGCACCTACCGTGAAGACAGGCGACCGGATAACCGTCACGGTTGGCGATGTGGCTTTTGGGGGTGAAGGAGTGGCGCGCGCCGCCGGTTTTGTCCTGTTTATTCCCTGGGTCCTAACGGGAGAAACCGTGGAGGTGGAGATCCTCGAAGTCAAAAAGCAATTTGGCCGGGCGCGCCTGGTGAAGATTCTGCAACCCTCCCCGGAACGGGTGGCCCCGCGCTGCCGGTACTTCGGGGATTGCGGGGGGTGCCAGTATCAGCACCTGGCCTACCCGGCGCAGTTAAGGCTTAAGCGCCAACAGGTGGCGGATATTTTTCAGCGCATCGGCGCCCTGGATCCGTTGCTGGTGGATCCGGTGGCACCCTGTCCCCAGCCATACGAATATCGGAATCGCATCATGGTCCGCAGCCAATGGGACAAATACAAGCGCGGCCTCAACCTCGGTTTCATCCGGGCGGACAATCGGCTGGTCGTCGATGTGGAGGAATGTCTGATTGCGGAGCCGGAATTAAACCGGCAACTGACGCGTTTGCGGGCTCAACCGCCGCCCAAAGGTGGGATTAAGGTGGTGTTGCGCCTGCCGCCGCCCGGGTGGGAAGTGCCCCGCGACTCGTTTTTTCAAAATAATTTTCACATGCTGCCGGAATTGGTTCGGGTGGTGCGCGGATGTCTGCACCGGAGCCAGGCTCGGTTTCTACTCGATCTTTACTGCGGCGTCGGCTTTTTCAGCGTGGAATTGGCGGATGCGGTGGAGGCATTCGCCGGCGTGGAATACGACGCCCTGGCCGTCCAGGCCGCCCGCCACAACGCGGCCGCGCGGCAGCGCGCCAATGGCGACTATTATCAGGGACAAACGGAGGAACGCTTGCCCGACCTGTTGCGGCGGTTTCGCCCGGAAGCCACGGCGGTGATTCTGGATCCGCCGCGGCGGGGCTGTCAGCCGGTCATCCTGGAGTTGCTGCGCCAGACGCGCCCGGCCCAGATTATTTTTGTATCCTGCCACCCGGCCACGCTGGCGCGGGACTTGAACGTCCTGACAGCGGAAGGGGTCTATGAGGTGGTGAAAGTGGTTCCCTTGGATCTGTTTCCCCAGACCCAACATGTGGAGTGCGTCGTGGATTTACGTAGTCGCAACGAGCGCCGGCTGGAAGACCCGGGGGCTGCCAACCGCGGCTTGCCCGGATAATTTCCCAGTTGCTATCCAAGATCACCTTGTCAAAGTGGGGGTTAACCGCTTTAATAGGTCACCGCGTTTTATGCAAACTCAGGATAATGCCAGTTTTGTCGAAACGGTTTTACCGTGGATCGTGGCGGTTGCCGGCGCGGTCCTCTATTTGCTGACCTTGAACCATTGGGTTACGCTGGCCAGTCTGCCGGCCGTGGCGAAGGTCGCCGGCTGGGACTGGTGGTCGCTCACGTCAAATGCGCCCCTTTTCTTCGTGCTGACCTATCCCGTCCGGTATCTGCCGGGGGCATGGCAACCGGTGGCCTTGAACCTCTTCAGCGCCTTGTGCGCCGCCGGAGCGCTCGGCTTGCTGGCTAAGTCCGTCAGTCTTTTGCCACAGGATCGCACCCGGGATCAACGCGTCCGGGAGCGCAGCGAGTATTCACTGCTAACCATTTCAACGGCCTGGATTCCGCCCGTGCTGGCGGCGCTGGTATGCGGGCTGCAATTAACCTTCTGGGAAAACGCGACCGCGGCGACCGGCGAATCGCTTAACGTGTTGCTGTTTGCCTATGTGATCTATTGCCTGCTGCTCTATCGGCTGGACGAACCGGAATCCCGTCTCTCCCGGTTGGCTTTCGTTTATGGTCTTGCCGTCACGAACAACTGGGCGATGATCGCGTTCTTTCCCGCTTTTGTGGTGGCGCTGATCTGGATCAAGGGACGGCGTTTCTTTCAGTATCGGTTCGTGCTTCGCATGATGGGATGGGGTGCGGCCGGCTTGCTATTGTATCTGGTGCTGCCGCTGGCGGAGTTGGTTTCCGGCACGGGCTCGGTTTCCTTCTGGCAGCTTCTTAAACTGCAATGGGCCAACCAAAAGGCGGTGTTGGTGATTTTCCCGCGGTATGTCTTGTTGTTATGCGGACTCACCTCCCTGTTGCCGGTTTTAATCATGAGTGTTCGCTGGCCTTCCTTTGCGGGGGACACCAGCAAACTAGGCGGCACCATCACCACGCTGATGTTCCGGGTGGTCCATGGCTTTTTTCTCGTGGCGACGATTTGGGTCATGTTCGATCCTCCCTTTAGCCCCCGGTTGCTGGGGTACGGGCTGCCCTTTTTAGGTTTCTACTATTTGAGCGCCCTGGCCATCGGGTATTTCAGCGGCTATTTCCTGCTGGTGTTTGGCACCGATCCGGAAAAATCCTGGAGCCCACGCCCGCCCCTGCTTCGCCTGATCAGTCGAGCCTTGGCGGGTTTGGTGTGGGTGGCGTTGCCGGTGGTAGCGGGGGGATTGTTTTACCAAAATCTGCCGCCCATTCGCCGCCATAATGGCCCCCATTTATACCAGATGGCCCGCCTGATGACCCAAGCCCTTCCCAAGCAAGGGGCTTATGTGCTGAGCGATAATTTCATGCTGACGCTGCTGGCCGAAGCCGCTTGGAATCGCGAGGGGACACGTCCGCCTTATGTGCTGGTCGACACCAGTTCCCTGAACTATCAGAGTTATCACCGAAACGCGGCCCGACGATACCCGGGCCGCTGGCCCCTGAACTTGACGGGACCTTCAATGCCAGATCCGGTCAACCAGGTGGGGCTGATGCAATTAGTGGCGAACCTGGCGCGCACCAACGAGGTCTATTATCTGCACCCCAGCTTTGGCTATTACTTCGAGTTTGTTTATCCGCGGATCCGGGGTGGGGTGTACAAGCTGACTCCCTATCCGGGCGAAACGGTGAGCGTTCCGGTCCCAACCGAGCCGGAATGGCAATTCAACCAGGCCTTCTGGCAGCAACTCAAGCCCGCCTTGGCTGAGCTTCCTCGCGTCCGTCGCGACAACGACAAGGATCAGAATGTTTCCGAGGCTGAATTCGTCGCTCAGTATTATTCCCGAGCCGCCGATTATTGGGGGGTGGAACTCAGCCGCTGCGGTCGCCCAGCCGAGGCCCTCGCCGCCTTTCAGTTGGCGCAGGAGATCTATCCCGACAATGTTTCGGCACGCATCAATCTGGCGTTCCACCCGAGCCCGGCCGGCAACCGTTCCCAAACGGCGGCCAATGACGAAGGGGTGCGAAACCTCCTTAAACGGTATCGCTCTTTGGACGCGCTGTTCCGCGAAAATGGTCCGATCGACGATCCCCAATACCGCGTCCTGCTCGGTGAAACCTTCGTCCGTAACGGGCTGATTCGCCAGGCCGCCCAGCAATATCTGCGCGTGCTGGAGCTCGAGCCGAACAATATGGAGGCGAAAATCGCGGCGGCGAACCTGTACTTGCGGGGACAGATGCCCGACCGCGCTCTGGAGATGGTTCAGGAGGTGAAGGCGAAGGCGGCGCAACGTCCCATGAATGCCACCAATGCCATCGAATGGATTCGCCTGGAAGCTTGGTGCCATTATGCGCAGACCAACCTGGAAACGGCCGCGGGTGTGCTGGTTCAAGGGCAAAGACAAAACCCGCAGGATAGCACCCTGGGCGAAACCCTGGCCCAGATGTATTTGATGGCCGGTCGTTGGACCAACGCCTACGAAACCCTAAACGCGCAACTGGCGCGCGATTCCAACAACGTGAAGGCATTGCTAAACCAAGGCGCATTGGTCATCCAAATGGGGCAGAAGGCCCTGGAGCAAAAGCAAACCAATGCCGCGCTTAACGCCTTTAAACAGTCGGTTCCCTTGCTCAGCCGGGTGGTGGCATTGCAGCCGGAAAATCCCGCCGCGTATTTTAACCGGGCCATCGGTCTGCTCCAAAGCGGTCAACTCGAAGCGGCCCAGCGAGATTACGAAAAACTCCTCAAATTCATGCCGAATTATTACTCGGCTTACTACGGCTTGGGCGACATTGCCTTTCAGCGCAACGAGGCCCGCAAAGCGATCGTGAATTACCAGTTGTTTCTGAAATACGCCCCCACGAACACGATCGAGATCCAGCAGGTCAAAGATCGCCTGGCAACGCTCAAATCCCGCGGCGCCAGTCGATGATCCCTGGATGCGTGTCACCCACGTTATTACCCGGTTGATTGTTGGCGGGGCGCAGGAGAACACCATCGCATCGGTTCTGGGATTGCGCCGCGTATCGGGACTGGACGTGCGTTTGGTTTCCGGCCCCACCACCGGTCCGGAAGGATCTTTGGAAAACGAGGTGGCTTCCATTCCCGATCTGTTGACGCGCATGCCGGATTTGGTCCGGCCGGTCCATCCCTGGCGCGACTGGAATGCCTTCTGGCATCTAACCCGGCTTTTTCGGGAACAGACACCCGATCTGGTGCATACCCATAGCGGCAAGGCGGGCATTCTGGGACGTCTCGCCGCGCATTACGCCGGCGTGCCGCTGATTGTCCACACGATTCATGGTCCTTCCTTCGGCGCTTTTCAAGGGGCTCTAGCCAACCAGGCCTTCCGCACCGCCGAGCGTTGCGCCGCCCGTTACACCACCCATTTCGTGGTGGTGGCCGAGGCCATGGCGCGGCAATACCTCCAGGCTGGCATCGGCCGACCCGATCGGTTTACTCGCATTTTCAGCGGATTTCCGCTCGAGCCCTACCTGGCGGCGCGCAACGATGCCAGTCTGCGCGCGCGCCATGGCTTGTCACCCGACGATTTGGTGGTGGGTAAAATTGCCCGCCTCTTCGAACTCAAAGGGCATGACGATTTGCTGGCCGTGGCGCCGTCTTTGGTCGCCGAATGCCCGCGCCTCAAATTCCTGCTGGTGGGCGACGGCCCCTGGCGCCAGCGCCTCGAGTCCAAGGCGCAATCGCTGGGACTTGGGAGCCATTTTGTCTTTGCCGGTTTGGTTCCTCCCGGCCAGGTGCCCGAACTGGTCGGGTTGATGGACATCCTGGTTCATTTATCCCGGCGGGAAGGTCTGGCCCGGGCGCTGCCGCAAGCCCTGGCGGCGGCCCGTCCCGTGGTGGCTTACGATTGTGACGGCGCCGGCGAGATTTGTCTGGAAGGCGAGACGGGCTTCCTGGTGCCCCCGGGCGACTTGGAGCGGCTGAAACAACGGGTGCTGGAACTGGCGCGTGATGGCTCGCTGCGCGAACGCCTGGGGCGGCGGGGCCAATCCCTGGTCCAAGCCTGGTTCCCGGTGCAAAAAATGGTGGACGATCTGGCAACCCTCTATCGGAAGCTTGAGATGACCAGACGGAATCGCCCTTGAATTCATGGAGTTTCCCTGGCATCTCTATCTGCTGGCCATGACCGGAGCGGGATTATTCACGCTGGCGACCCTGCCGCTCTGGAGAATCTGGTGCGGTCGCACCGGCCATGTCGATGCTCCGGGTCATCGGAAAATTCATCAGGAGCCGATCCCCCTGGCCGGGGGCTTGGCGGTCATCACGGGCATGATCGTCCCCGTGTTTGCCGGTCTGCTGGTTATCCAATGGCAACTGCTGGATTCGGAAACGGCGGCGCGACTGATGCACGGACTGGGACGGCGCGGCGGACAGTTGGGTGTGGTGTTGGCGGGCGCCATCGGCATGGTGGTCTTGGGATGGATGGATGACCGCTGGGAGCTCAAACCGTCCGTCAAATTGGGCGGACAGTTGCTGGTGGCCGCCGCGGTGGCGGTGGCGGGAGTGCGGATTACGCTGTTCGTTCCCAGTCTCCTGTTCAGTTACGCGGTGACCGTCCTTTGGATTCTGACGGTGATCAACGCCTTCAATTTCATGGACAACATGAACGGTCTTTGCGCCGGACTGGGAGCGATTGGAGCCTTCTTTTGCGGACTGGCAGCGGCGATTCACGGACAATATTTGGTCGCCTTGGTGGCGATGCTGACCTTGGGCGCGCTGTTGGGGTTCCTCCCCTATAATTATCCGCGAGCCAGCGCGTTCCTGGGCGACGCGGGCAGCCATCTGGTGGGATACTTGCTGGCGGTCCTGGCCATCCTGCCGCATTTTCACTCGGCCCAACACCCGCATCCTTGGGCGGTGTTGAGTCCGTTGTTGATACTGGGCGTCCCGTTGTTCGACCTGGCCTGGGTGGTGATTCTGCGCTGGCGCTTGGGCCAGCCGTTTTACGTCGGCGATAACAACCACTTGTCGCATCGCCTGGTGCGCCGCGGCTGGAGCCGGGCCGGCGCGGTGGCGTTGATCTGGCTGCTGGCCGCGATGAGCGGAGGAGTGTCGCTGGTCCTGCAGTTCGGAGGCCGTTGAACGCCGGTTTGGCAAGCGGCGCCCGCCGCCTGCTTGAGGCCCGTCCGCGGAGGGCGCTACTTTGGCTTTTCTTCAGGGCTCAGGCGCGCTAGTCTGAAAGGCATGTCAGCCTGCCATTTTTTTTGCGTCCTGGCGGTTTTCGTCATGACCGTCATGCCCGCGCCTGCAAGCCTCGCTTTAGCCGAAGGAGGTCGGACCGAATATGTCATTGTGCAGTCGGAGGAATCGACCGCGGCCGAACGACATGCGGTGAGCGAACTGGCGCAAACCCTTAAGCAAATCACGGGCGTGGAATTCGAAGTCCGCACGAATCTGGCGGAAGTTCCCCGACGGGCCATCGTGGTGGGGCCGGGCCGGCTGGCGGCACAACTCTTCCCCGAGGTTCCTTTTTCCGAACTGGGCCCCGAGGAAATCGTGCTGCGCACCCAAGGCCAGCGCCTGCTCATCGCCGGCGGCCGTCCGCGAGGGACGCTTTATGCGGTGGCGCGGTTTTTGCAGGAATACGGCGGCGCGCGCTGGTGGACCCCCTGGGCCAGCACCATTCCTCGGCGATCCCGCCTGACGATTCCCCAGCTCAAGGTGCGCGCCCAGCCGGCTTTCGAGTCGCGTGACCCTTACTGGTTTCCCGCCTTCGACCGCGCTTGGGCGGTTCGCAACACCTCCAACAGCCAGTCGGCGAATCTCGACGAAGCCTGGGGCGGCAGCATCGTTTACCAGGGTTTTGTCCATACCTTCTATGCGCTCGTGCCGCCGGAGAAATATTTCCGGGAGCATCCGGAATGGTTCAGCCTGATTAAGAACCAACGCACCGCCGAGCGCGCGCAGCTTTGTCTCAGCAATCCCCAATTGCGCGACTTCGTCGTTCAGCGCGTCCAGGAATGGCTGCGCGAATCTCCCCGGGCGAAGATTGTATCGGTTTCGCAGAACGACTGGCATGGCGCCTGCGAATGTCCCTCGTGCCAGGCGAAGGACGATGCCGAAGGCAGTCCGGCGGGATCGTTGATCGACTTCGTCAATTATGTGGCCGAGAAAATCGAGCCCGAATTTCCGCAGGTGGCGGTGGACACGCTGGCTTACCAGTACACGCGCCCGGCGCCGAAAACCGTGCGACCGCGACCGAATGTCATCGTGCGGCTGTGCAGCATCGAAGGTAATTTCGGCGCACCGCTGGACGATCCCTCGAATGCCGCCTTTGCGAAAGATCTGCGCGACTGGTCAAAAATCTGCCAGCGGTTGTATGTGTGGGATTACACCACGGATTTCTCGCATTACCAGCAGCCTCATCCCAATTGGTTCAACCTGGGACCCAACGCGCGGTTTTTCCAGCGCCACCACGTGGTGGGATTATTCGAGCAGGGCGCCTACCAATCGTCAGGGGCCGAAATGGCCGAGCTGCGCGCCTGGCTGCTGGCGCAGCTCATGTGGAATCCGTACCAGGATGACCGCGCGTTGATCGAGGAGTTTTTGCGGGGCTATTACGGACGCGCGGCGGCGCCCTTCATCCGGGAGTATCTTAACCTGATGCAGAAAGCGGCCCAGGGTTATTACCTGACCTGTTACTCGCCGCCGGAAGCCCCATTCCTGAGTTTTGAGACCCTAGCCCAGGCGGAGCGCTTGTGGCAGCGGGCGGAAGCGGCCGTGATGAACGATCCCGATCAACTCTGGCGTGTGCGGCAGGGGCAGGCCTGTTTGCGTTATGCGTGGCTGCTGCGCTGGCCACAACTCCAGCAGGAATGCCGGCAGAGCGGTGGAACGTGGCCGTTGCCGGAATCGAGAAAAGCGGTGGCCGACGAATGGTTCGCCCGGGCAACGCAGCCAGGTCCTACGGGCTGGAAACCGGTGACCCATTTGAACGAACGCGGACTCACGCCGGAAAGTTTGAGGCAACAGTTCCAAGCCGACCCGCCGAATCTGTTAAAGGCTTCCGCGCGTTCTTCGCGTCCGCCGGCCCCCCTGGATATTCCCGGACTCAAGCCCAAGCGCTATCTCGATTTGCAGGATAACCTGGCCAACTTCGTGGTGGAACCCGATCTGGGTGAGTTTCGAGCGGATCCCGATGCCTCGGACGGATTCGCCTTTCGCATGCCGGGAAACCACCGGCGATGGGGGTTTTCAATTCGTGCCGGCCGATTGCCGGTTCCGGCGATGAAAGGACGTTGGCAGGTGTATGTGGTGGCGCGCGTGGATAAAACCGTTGGCGCTGGAACCGAGGCGAAAGGGTATGCGTTCGAGGCTGGCGTCTATGATGAAAAAGCGCGCAAGATGCAAACCAGCCGGGCCATCCCTCTGGATGCCGCCGATGGCGT
>JADGRT010000063.1 GCA_017880715.1 Verrucomicrobiia bacterium
GTCCCGAAGGGACGGCTGAGAACCACAAGTTCAGCCGTCCCTTCGGGACTTGGCACCCCCAGGCCACGGTCCCAGCGTTGAAACGCTGGGCTATTTTCAACCATCCCTCCGGGATGACGGCGTTGAAATCCTAGTGACATTGGACATCTTGTCCGCTCGGGTCGTGAAAGAATCACGAGGAGCCGGAAAAATAGCGGAGCTTCCGGACTCTTCGTCCGCTCCAAGCGGGCCGGAGTCCCGCGCGCCGTTTGGCTTGCGTCATTCCAACTGCTGTTTTTAACCGTGCGTGGGGAGAAAAAGGTCGGGCTAATGCGATTTTTCCCGCGCAAATTGCCCCAGCAAATCCAGATCGCTTGTCATTTTCAGAAGTATATCGCCGCCGACTGGTGAAATCCGACAAGATTTTTTGAAATTGCTGCTCGGCGGAGTCGCACCCCACCAAAAATTAGCAGGGTTGCGCAAGCACCTTTACTTTCGGGGTTTTGTCGCGCAATTTAGGCGCACAATGACACGACGTTCTTTTTCGTTCCAAGAAGTTATGCTTGCCTAAAGCCCCCCGTTTTTGAATGATCCCATGCCATGAACGAACCCATTTCCAAAACCGAAATGCCGGCTTCTTTGCCGGGCAAGATCCTGACTTGGCTGGGCCTGCTCCTGGCCATTGCCGGCATGCTTGCCTTCGTGGCGCTCTGCCTCAAGGATGCCCGATCCCATCTCAGCGATCGGGGCCCGTTCTTCGGCTTGATTGCGTATGTGTTGATGCCTGCGGCGCTGGTGGCCGGGCTGGGATTGGCGGGGGTCGGCTGCTGGCTGAAAATGCGCCGTCGGCGCCAGTCGTCGGATGCCCCGTCCCGGGGGGGCTGCGGATGCCAGGATTCTTCCAGCCGGTGCCAGCTGCTCGGGACTGTGGCGGGGTCTGTGGTGGTGATGGCCATCCTGGGAGTGGCGGCCTCCAAGGCGATGCACTATTCGGAGTCCGATCCTTTCTGCGGCGAGATGTGCCACACCTCGATGCACCCGGTTCACCAGGCCTACACCAACACCGCCCATGCGAAGGTGACCTGCGCCAAATGCCATGTGGCGCCGGGTGTCTCGGGATTTGTCACCGCCAAATATTACGGGATGTTTGAGTTGCAGCAGACGCTGCAGGACAGCTTTCCCCGGCCCTTGCCGGCCGCCAAGCATGTGCCGCCCGCCAAGGACACCTGCGCGCTCTGCCACCAGGCTGGGAAAGATTTTGGCGATGTGGAGAAGGTCTATACTCACTACCTGTCGGACGCGACCAACACCCCCTACACGTCGCACATGCTGATCAAGGTGGGCGGGGCCAATCCCGTCACGCCCGCCGACGGCGGCACGCATTACCAGATGTTTATCGCCAACAAGATCGAATACTATGCTACTGACGAGCTGCGGCAGGAAATCCCCTGGGTGCGCCAGACCGACCTTATCAAGGGCAAGGTGATGATCTATACGAACGGCGCGTTCAAGGGCGAGCCGCCGGCCGACAAGATCCGCACCCTGGACTGCAATGACTGCCATAGCCGCGTAGGGCACCCCTATAATCCGCCGACTGATCTGGTGGATGGCGCCCTGGCGAAGGGATTGCTCAAAGCGTCGATGCCGTCGGTCCGCTCCAACGTGGTGGCGGCCTTGAGCCAGACCCACACCTCGGCCGAGGCGGACCTCCAGCAGATCGCCGCCTACCTCCGCCGCTGCTATCCCAATGATACCCGGGTGGACAAGGTGATCGAGGTAACCCAGAAGCTGTACTCGGCGAATTTCTTCCCGGTCATGAAGACCGACTGGCGGAGCCAGCCCAACAACATCAGCCACATAACGTCGCCGGGCTGCTTCCGTTGTCACGACGGCCAGCATAAGACCGCGGACAATCGCACGCGGATCACCCAGCACTGCATCAAATGCCACTTGTTCATCGGGCAAGGCCCCGAAAACATGCTGGCCAGCCTGGCGATCCGTGGCGGCGGATTCAAGCATCCGCACCCGGCCTCCAAAGGCCAGGAAAACAACTGCTTCACCTGTCACAAGGGCGGTTCGATGCCCGCCGACAAGCTGGCGTCCAAGGCCGAGGAAGTGCCTTAGACCCGGTTTGAAAACAAAAGGCAATGGGGGGTCGAAAACAACGCAAAAGGCAATGGGGTCGCGCCCATTGTTTTTCATCCCGCGCCTCAAAGCACCCACCATCAAGGAAATCATATAAGCCTGGTTGCTACCCGTATGGACAACCTTTTGTTGCATATGCAACAAAAGGTTGTCCATATCGTGGCATAGCGGTTTCGGCCAAATTTTCTGGAGTCAAGATGCCTTGGCCTATGAAGAAAAGGTCCTTCAACTCGCCGCAGTGTAATCCGCTTAAATCGCCGTGCGCTGCGAGGAATTTGCACGGTTAGCCGGAGTGCGCCCGTCCTCGGGCGCAGCCACGCGGGAACTTGACCAGATCTGGAGATTATTAAACGCGCCCCGATGGCCGGTCGTTGCTGCGCCCGGGGACGGGCGCACTCCGATTCGCTTGCGGTTTGTCGCGCTGGATCTTTGCGTCATTCCAATGGCTGTTTTTATCCGCGCGTCGGGAGAAAGGGCCGGATTAATGCTGCTGGCCGGCTTGGACGGGGTGGGGGGACCTGGGTGAGAGTATCCGTTGTGGGCCGGTTGGAGTCAGGTAAACGATCCGGCTGGCGACGTGTGGCTGGGAGGCAACGTACGCCGGACCGCGCCTGGATCCCAGCACGCTAACGGCCGTCGCCAGGCTGTCGCTGCCTGTGGCTGTCGGGGCAATCACGGTGACTCCGATGCGATCGGTTAATCCCAGACCGGTGGCTGGGTCCACGATGTGGGAGTACCGCCGGCCGTCGATTTCGACATATTGTTCGGTGTCGCCCGAGGTCGAGATGCCCGCGTTATGAAGAGAGACAGTTTCCGTCGCTCCCGCGGCTTCGGTGTCAAGCGACTCGATGGCAATGGTCCAGCCTTTTTTGCCAGGCGGAGGATCGCCCAGGGCGATGTCACCGCTGGCCGCCACCATGGCTTGCCGGATTCCCAGGCGGCGCAGCACGAGGAGGGCTTGATCGGCGGCGTAGCCTTTGGCGATGCCACCGACATCCAGTTGCATGTTGGGAACGGCCAGGGTGGCGGTTTGGCGGCTGGCGTTCAATTGGAGTTTGGCAAAGCCGGTGGATTGCCGGGCTTTTTGGATATCGGCGGTGGTGGGAAGCTTTCCGCTTTTGCGGGACTGTCGCCAGAGTTGAATCAAGGGTCCCAAGGTTACATCGAAGGCGCCATCCGTTTGCCGCGCCAGGCGTTGCGAATGCTCCAGCACCTCGAAAAGATCCCGGCTGATTTTGACCGGTTGACCGGCCGGTTGCTGGCTGAGCTGTCGGAGTTCGCTGCGCGGGTCGTAATCGGTGAGGCGATCGTCCAGTTCCTTGACGCGCTGGAAGGCGGCCTCGGCCGCCCGGTTGGCGGTGGCTTCATTGGGAGCATACAGCACGATCCGAAACAGCGATCCCATGTGCAGATCCACAAAACGAAAAGATTTCAATTCCTGGCCGGAGCGGGGCGAGCGGCAGCCTGAGGCGATGATCAGGAGGGGAAAAACGGCGAGGAGCAAGCTTCGGGAAAGGAAAGTGAAAATCGTCATAGGCCGGGTTTGGTTATCTCGATTTCAGATGATTCATTGATAATAGCATAAGTCATCGCACTGCCAAGCGCCGCCTGCGGGCACGCGGCCGGCCATTTGCCGGCCGGGTTCCCCAACCGGGCGCCTCCCGGATAGGCGATTACTCACGCAAGGCTCCCTACTGGCTCCTTTGGGCCAGCCTGCTGCCAAACAAAAGTGGCCGCCTGGAAGGCAGGCGGCCACGGCAAATACTGGGCCGGATTAGCGGTTTTGGGCGGTGGCGGTGGCAGCGGGCTTGGCTTCCGCTTGGGCTGCGCCTTCTTCGCCGGAACGCACGACGCGGAGGCCGACGAAATCGGCGGCCGATAGCCACCAGATGCTCTTCGGGCTTTGCGGGTCCACGGCGTTCCACGCGGGCTCATCGATCATGCGGGCGGCGCTCCGTATATCGGCGGCCTCGCTGGTGAAGGCGCCGCCGCGGACGACGCCGGGGGCGTCTTTCGCTGACAACGAGGTCCATTCGGCCACGTTGCCGACGATGTCAAAGAGACCGAATTTGTTGGGTTTCAATTTGCCACAAGGCTGGGTGGTGGCTTGGGAATTGTCGACGAACCAGCCGTATTCCTTGGCTTTGGCGGCGTCGGCGCCCCAGAAATAGGGCGAGGTGGAGCCGGCCCGGCAGGCGTATTCCCATTCGGCTTCGGTTGGCAGGCGGTATTTTTTGCCGGTCTTATAGCTCAGCCATTTGCAGAATTCGGCAGCGGAGAGCTGGGACATGCCGATGGCGGGGAAGCCTTTGTCGCCGCGTTCACGGTAGATGGAGCCGTAAGGTTTGGTGGGCCGGGTGACGCCGGCGGCCTTGGCCTTTTCGACTTCCTCCTTGTCGGTGAAGACAAAGCCGCTGTATTCGGCCCAGGTGACTTCGCATTTGCCCATCCAGAATGGCTTGATCGTGGCGCTGGTTTGGGCCAGGTCGTTGGGAGTGCGCCCGGCTTCGTTCGCGGGGCTGCCGATGCTGATGGTGCCGCCGGGGATGGCGACCATGTCAAAGGTGGCCGTCGTGCCGGGGATTTTTTCAATGTAATTGGCCAAGGCCGGATTTGAATCCGCGGCGTTGGCAGTGAGGGCCGCGGCCGCCATGATGGCGCTCGCGATGGCCTGGTTCCATGAGTAGTTATATTGCCGATGCTTCATAAATGTCTCTGCTACATAAGACGGCGTAATCATTTCACATATTCACGCCGTAAATTATTCGGGCGACACTGTTGACGCTGCGAGCGGTTTTGTCAACGCTGTTGGCTAACTTGTGAACAACCCGTTAACAACCGGGGACAAATGGCATTTGCCAACGCCGGGGATTTCTTGTCTGCTAGGCCCGTATGATTGACACCGTGTCGGCAGAAACGAAGGCGGCTCCAGTGGATCTGGCCCGGTCGCGCCGCGGCCATCCCGCGTCCGCCGAGGGGGGCCGGGTGGACCGGCTGCCGCCCCATTCGGTTGAGGCGGAGCAGGGGGTGTTGGGCTGCATTCTTCTTTCGCCGCACGACAATCTGGGGGTCTGCATCGAGAAGTTCAAGAGCGGCGGGGAGGCCTTTTACGATCTGCGCCACCGGCACATCTACGAACTGCTGGTCGAAATGTACGATCACAAGGAGGCCATCGACCTGATCACCTTGCCGCAACGGCTCAAGGACAACAACCAGCTCGAAGCGGTGGGTGGGCTGGGGTATTTGATGTCACTGCCCGAGGCGGTGCCTTCGGCGGCCAATCTGCTCTACTACGTGGAGATTGTCACGGAAAAGCATCTGTTGCGGAGGATGATCCAGACCTGCCACAACGTGGTGAGCCAGGTGTACGAGTGCGAGGGGAACGTGGAGCAGTTGCTGGACGAAGTGGAGCGGGACGTCCTGCGCATCAGCGAAGAGCGGGTGGATTCCCAGACGATGGGCATCAAACAACTGGTCAACAAGGCCATCACCACCATCGAGGATTTCCATCAACGCCAGGGATTGCTGACCGGGATTGGCACCGGTTTTGCGGATTTGGACAAGCTGACCAGCGGGTTGCATGGGGGCGAAATGGTGGTCATCGCCGCGCGTCCCAGCATGGGGAAGACCAGTTTGGCCATGAACATAGCGGAGCACGTGACCGTTGAGCAGCGGTTGCCCACGGCGGTGTTCAGCCTGGAAATGACGGCGGAATCGCTGGTTCTGCGCATGCTCTGTTCGCGGGCGCGCGTGAACCTGCGCGACATTCGGGAGGGATTTTTGGCCGAGCGCGACTTTCCCCGGCTGACCCAAGCCGCGGGGAAACTGGCGGGATCGCCGCTGTTTATCGATGACACGCCCGGGCTGTCGATCCTGCAACTTCGAGCGCGCGCGCGGCGCATGGCGCAACAATATGGCATCAAGCTCTTTGTGGTTGACTACTTGCAATTGCTCCATTCTACTTCACGCCGGGCAGAGAACCGGCAGCAGGAGATAGCGGACATTTCCAACGGCGTCAAGTCGCTGGCCAAAGAGTTGGATGTTCCCGTGATAGTGTTGAGCCAGCTCAACCGGGAAATGGAGAAGGAAAAGAACCGCAAACCGCGTTTGTCGGACCTGCGCGAGTCGGGTGCCATTGAACAAGATGCCGATCTGGTCGGTCTGTTATATAAGCCCAGCAGCGGCGATGAAGAGGATGGGGCCGCCCAGGAAACGGCCGAGGCCGTGGCGGTGAACCTTTTGATTGCCAAACAGCGCAATGGCCCGACCGGCGAGGTTAATCTGACCTTTATAAAAGGGTATACGCGGTTTGAAAACGCTACCAAAGTTGAGTCTGGCGATGTGCCCTCGCAACCTTAAAACGACATGAAAGTGCTGATACGCCGCTACGCAATCCTACTGGCCTTGCTGCTTTTCTGGGTGCCCATGCCCGCGGCCCAAACGCCTCCCACCATTCAGAAAATCGCCATTCAACATGTGGGGCCGCAAGCCACCAGCGATGACTTGATCCGGGCCAACATCCGCGTCAAGACCGGCGACGTTTACAGCCGGACCAGCGTGGACGATGACGTGCGCACGCTGTATGCCACGGGTTATTTTTATAACATCAGCGTGGGCGAGGAAATGACCCCCACCGGCGTGAGCCTGACCTATGTGCTGCAGGGCAAGCCATCCCTTACCGAGGTGCAATTTTCGGGCAACAAAAAATACAGCCGGGCCAAACTGCTCAAGAAGGTCACTTCCAAAACCGGCGAACCGCTGGACGAGCGCAAGCTCTTCAACGATACGCAGGAAATCCTCAAGCTGTATCAGAAGGCCGGACTCCAGAAGACCCAGGTCAAATATGTCCTGAATATCGACGAAAACGCCGGCCGCGGCTCGGTGACGTTTGAAATCGTCGAAAGCCCCCGGGTCAAGATCGAGCAGGTTAACTTTGTCGGCGCCCAGGCGTTTTCGCAGCGGAAACTCCGGAAGGTCATCAAGACGCGCAAGCGCTGGATGTTCTCCTGGTTGACCGGCAGCGGAGTGCTGAAAGACGAGCAGTTTGAGGATGACAAGGAAAAACTTGGCGAGTATTACCGCAACCACGGATACATCGACTACGAGTTGAAGGAGGTCCGGTTCGATGCCCCCAAGCCCAAATGGATGGACATCAACCTGCTGGTCTCCGAGGGCCGCCAATACAAGGTGGGGGCGATGGAGTTCAAGGGAAACAAGTTGTTCACGGCGGACGAAATCAAGCAGTGGATTTACAACAATAAGCTCTGGATCGGGGACGATACGCGGGGCAAGAAGGCCAAGCGGCGCGGCCTGCAGTTGAACGTGGGCGAAACGTTCACGCCCACGGGCCTGAGCGCCGACCTCGAGGCCATCCAGGATTTCTACGGCGCCCGGGGATACATCGACACGAAGATCGCGGCCATCAAAAAGCCCAATACCGAAACCGGCACCATGGACTTGATGTACGAGATCGAGGAATTTGACAAATCGTTCATCGAAAAAATCGAAATCAAGGGCAATATCAAGACCAAAGACCGGGTCATTCGGCGCGAGCTGGCAGTCAGCCCGGGTGAAATCTTCGACATGGTCAGGGTGAAGCTTAGCAAAAAGCGCTTGGAAGGGCTGGACTATTTCGAGAAAATCGATGCGCAGCCCGAGCCCACGGAGGTTCCCAATCGCAAGAATCTGGTGGTGGGCGTCGAGGAAAAGAACACCGGCAACGTGATGGTTGGCGCGGGATTCAGCACCGTGGACAACCTGGTGGGTTTCGTCGAACTCAGTCAGGGCAACTTTGACCTTTTCAAACCGCCCTATTTCCAGGGTGACGGCCAGAAGTTCAGGATCCGGGCGCAATTCGGCACGCAGCGGCAGGACTACCTCATGACTTTCATCGAGCCCTGGTTTTTCGGCCGCAAACTGGCGTTTCAGACGGATTTGTATCATCGGGAGTTGAATTACCTGAGCGACACGTATGACGAGCGGATCACCGGCGGCCGGCTGGGTTTGACCCGCGCGCTGGGCGGCGATTTTCTGATCGGCGGCGTAAGTTATACGTTGGAGAACGTGGGGTTGGTGAACGTCAAGCCCAACGCTCCGGCGGTGGTCAGACAGGAGATCGGTAACAGTCTGATTTCCAAGGTGGGCGCGTCGCTGGCCTATGACACGCGCAACAGCAGCATTCTGCCCGACCGCGGACAGCGCACGGAACTGTTGACCGAAGTAGCGGGCGGTCCGCTGGGAGGGGACAAGAATTTCTACAAGTTTGAACTGCGCTCCACCTGGTATTTTAAGGGCTTCGCCGAGGGTCACATCGTGGAAGTGACCGGGCGCTCGGGGGTGGCGGAACAATACGGCAATACGCCCTATGTGCCCTTCTATGAGCGCTATTTCCTGGGCGGCATGTATGACCTGCGCGGATACAAGTACCGCTATGTGGGGCCGCACGATCGCCCTACGGGTGAACCGGTGGGCGGCAACACCTATATGTTCGGTTCCTTGGAGTATAGTGTGCCGGTTGTCGATCGGGTGCGCTTTGCCGTGTTCTATGATACCGGCACGGTGAATCCGGATGCTTATAATTTCAGTTACAAAGAATATAACGACAACTGGGGCTTGGGGCTGCGGATCAATATCCCCGGCATGGGGCCCTTGCGTTTTGACTATGGCATACCCATTCGGAACGGTAACAACAGCCGCAGCGGCAAATTCCAATTCGGCGTCGGCTACACCCGTGAATTTTAATTAACTCGCTGATTATTAGACTATGAAAACAAATAAAATAAATCGATGGTTCCAGGCGGTTTTACTGGCGGTGGCGGTGGGATGCCTGGCCGCAACCCCGGCTTCAGCCCAGCCCAAGACCGGCACGGTCAACCTCAAGAAGGTTTTCGATGGTTATTGGAAAACCAAACAGGCCGACCTGCAGTTGAAGGATCGCGCCGGCGAATTTCAAAAACAAAGCAACGAATTGATCGAGAACTATAAAAAGGCCAACGAGGAGTATAAGAAAATCCTGGACAGCGCCAGCGACCAGGCTTTGGCCACCGAAGAACGCGAGAAGCGCAAAAAGGCGTCGGAAACGAAGCTGATGGAATTGAAGGATCTGGAGGTTCAGATTAGGCAGTTTGACAACTCCGCCAAAAGCAACCTGGGCGAGCAGCAGCGCCGCATGCGCGAGAGCGTCCTCAAGGAAATCCAGGAGGCGGTGGCGGCCAAGGCCAAGGCTGCGGGTTACAGCCTAGTGTGGGATACGGCGGCCGAAAGCGTTAACAGCACGCCGGTCATCGTTTATTCCAGCAACGAAAACGATCTCTCGGATGACGTGCTGAAGCAGCTCAATCTAAATGCTCCGGCTGATCTGCCAAAGCCCGCCGAGGTAAAACCGCCGAGCGGTTCCGGCGGGAAGAAGTAAGCCTAAGGAACCCGCGGGGTCACCCCTTCAATCACCCGCACCTGGCCTTCGATCAGGGTGACGGGGTTGCCGTCGCGCCGGATCACGGTGCCATTGCCCAGGACTTTGGTGCCATCCGACATCATCAGGCTTTGATCCGGCCGGAGCGAGAAGATGGAACCGTCCTTTTGCACGCTCACTTTGCCTCCCCCTAAGACCACCGTGTCTTGTACGGGCAGGGGGGAACCGTCCAAGGTGAGGAGTTGCCCGTCCAACAGCCGAAGACGCCGCCCATCCTGAAAAATCCGCGTTCCATCCGGCTGTAACCGGCTGCCATCCGGCAACGCCATTTCCAGCGCGATCGCCGCGCCTTCGCCGTCTTTGACCAGCACCACCCGCCCGGCTTGGACAGTCAGGTGGTCGATGACCGGCATGAGGGAGCCGTCCGCGCTCAACAGGGTGCCGTCCGCCTTTAAGATTTGACCTTCCTTCAAGTCCCGTAGTTTGCCGTCGCCGACCTTGAACATGCCGTTGGTCAGGAAGGTGACATTGCCGGCCAGGGTGATTGGCAGGCGCAGCGTCACGGTTTGTCCGCCCTGAACATAGACCACCTGGCCGTCCTTTTTCATGACTTGCTCGAGGCCACTAGTCTGAGCTGCCGGGGAAAGAGCGAAGATCAGGCAGTTGAGTGCCAGACAGCCCGCCGCGATCCAAGAAGGGGGTGGTTTCATAAGCTGGTCTTGTGAATTACTCTCGTCCGCCCGCGGAGTCAACCGGGAAGCGCCCGAAGAAGTGAAACGCCGGGCCCATTCATGAACCCGCAAAAGTAGGAGACGAGGGGACGAGGCTCTGATTTTCTGATGGGCTCGACCCCGCG
>JADGRT010000064.1 GCA_017880715.1 Verrucomicrobiia bacterium
CCCAAACGCACCGGATAATCCTCGCGGAAATTAACCCATCCGGCCGTGGGGCTGGCGGCGGTCCAATTGACGGCATCGTTGCCATAATCAGCCGCCTTGATGCGCTGCAGGGATGCGCCCCCGCCAGACGCCTCGGCGGGCCAGGGCAGTCGATTGGCATAAGACACCGCATCGGCCAACATATTAGCCCAAACCCCGGGTGCCCGGTTGGAAACGACCACCGGCCGGTATAATTCGAGACGTTCGCCGTCGTTGTCCAATCTGCCCGCATACGGTCCCAGAACCCGGGCATTGGATGGCACCTGGTATTTCAGGCAAAATGCGGCCAAGGCAGCCGGGTCGCGTTCGGGATCGAAGCTCACCACCAGCAGATAACCATCGGCAGCCAGAACGATGTTGCTCGGGAAGCTGTATTCGATGCCACCCTGTATTTGCCAGGCATAGGGCGTCGAGGTCGAAGCCCCCAACGCCACCGGATCGGGAGTGAGATTCCGCAGTTCCATAAATTCATCGAGCCGGTCATAGCCGAGGCCATTGGTGTTCGACGGTTGATACATGATTTCGCTGAACACCACCGGCCCGACCAACGGATACGCGTTGGTGCCACCAACGCCTTGTCGGAATTCTTCCAGCGACGAAGGATAATCCCGGCCGAACGTCCGCCGACTCAGGGCGACATCGTCGGTTCCCATGCTGGTGCGGTGGCGCCCAAACGAAGTCCCCTCCCTCGCCGGACCGAAAGACAGGCTGGCCCGAACGCCCGTCACCTCGCCATAGGCATCGACCTCGGAGAGAAAAACCGCGCCGCCTTTCGCCGGATCCAAAACCAACCGGTTGGTGGCGTCTGTTCCGGGATCGAGTTGGGACTGGTAGAAAACCAGGAATCCTTGCGGCGCCATCACGGTTCCGGCCGGAATCTGATATTTGTTCCAGGCCGCCGCCGAGTCACTTAAAAACCAGCCGCCGACGGACAGCGGTTGATCGGTTAAATTCAGCAGCTCGATGGCGGACTCCAAGGGCGGAACGCACGCCGGGAGCACCTCGTTGACCGCCGCGTTGGTCATCGGCAAAAAATTGCTGGCGGCGGGTGTGGCCAGAGGAAAGCTAACCCAGCGATAACCACCGTCGGGCACGCGCCCTTCGGATTTACCCAACGGCTGCACTCCCCAAGAGACGCTGTCGGCCGTGTTCAGATTGGTGTGGCACAAGCGCAGAACGCCACCCCGGTTATCCAACGTGAAATTAAGATGCGGAGGACCTTGCTGGCTCTGGTTATCCGCCACCCACTTTACAAAACCCTGGCTGGCGATGAAGGTGAGCGGGCCCATGGTGTAATTGGTGGTTCCGGACAAGGAAGGATCGTCGGTCAAATAAAGTCCGCTCAAATTCACCGGCAATTCGTCCAGGTTGTATAACTCGAACCAATCCTCACCCAACGCGTCATTGGCGAGCCACTCGTTAATCCGCACGCTGCCCGCATAGCCCAAAGGCGCCGCGGCGCTATTGACGGCGCCCGGGGTGGGTTGCTCCAGCAGCGTCCATTGATCGCCCATCCGCCCCACCGACCGGTCCGCCAATTGAAAACCGTATGCCACCCAATCGACCAGCAGACCGTCCGGATTGAACAAATACAGACCGCCTCCTTTCGCATCCACAGACATGCCCAGATTCAGCGGATCTTCCCATCCCGTGGAAGCCGGCTGCCGGGCATCGCACCAAACCACCAGGAAACCATTGGGCGCAATCCGCGTCCCGCCCGGAAAAACCCATGCGTTCGTACTGGAACGATCCAGCGCCAGTCGAAACCCGGAAAGATCGAATTCATTGGCGCCCGGATGGTAGAGTTCAATCCAATCGTCACAACGCCCGCTCGCATTCGTCACCGCCGTCTCGTTGCGCGCCATGAATTCGTTCAGCCTGGGACCGGCGTACGGGATGATTTCATTCCGGGCGCCGGGACTGCCGCCGAACACAAAGTTGGTCATGGCCCCGCTTCCATCCGGCAGCCGGCCCTGCGAAAAACCCTCGCGCTGGAAACCATAAACGACCCGATCGAGGTCCACGCCCGTGGCATCCAAGATCGCCAGCAGGCCGCCACGGGCCGACAGTTTGAACGGCAGGTGTCCGGGACCTTCCACGGCATCCGCCTTCCATACCATCCAGCCGCCCGGCTCGATGAAGGAAAGAGAACGCAGGCGCTCGGTCGTGTTGCTGTCCGCCAACCAAAGCCCCCCGACGTTGACCGGCAGGTTCGTATCCCGGTTATGCAGTTCCAGCCAGTCATTTCCGCCGGAAACCGGATTCGCCATAAATTCATTAATAACCACGTTAGTGACTGCCGCCAGCGGGACTTCCTCGTTGAGACTGCCGGGCGTGGGCTCGGTCAGTGTCCATTCGCCGGCCGGTCCCGCGCGCCCAATCGAGTAATCCGCCAGTTGCGGTCCGAAACTGACGGCATCGAGGCAACGGGCGCCGGCATCGTAAAGAAAGAGGCTTTCGCCCGAGCGTTTGAGGCCAAAACCGGCGTGCCATCCCGGCGCGTTGGTCGCGCTGTCACACCAGACCACCAGGTAGCTGGCCGCCGCAATTTGCGTATTTGCCGGGAACACGTACTGGGTGGGATTATCGTCGTCACTCAGACTCCAGCCGCTAATGTCAACCGCCTGGTTTCCGGCGTTGTAGAGTTCGATCCAATCAGGATACCCGCCCGCATGGGTGACCGCCGAGACATTATCTGCCATCAGTTCGTTGATTCTGACAGGGGATGCCGGCGGGAGTGGATTGGCTTTGCCCGGCGATCCGCCCGGCGATGAACTGGCACGCCAGTTGGCCGGATCGTCCGGATCGCCATTGGCGTTAATGCACTCCAGGGATGCGCCGCCGCCGGAAGCGGCGGCCGGCCAGCCCGGCACGGCGCGATAGGCAACCGAGGTGATCACCTTGCCCGTGCGATCCTTGATCGCCAACCGTTCGCCCAGGTCCGATAGTTTGCCGCCAAAATATCCGGCGACCTGAACCTCCGGATAGCGCTGGAAAAAGGCCAAGGGTTTGACCGCGGATGCCAGCACCCGGCACTCCCCGGCTGGCAGCATCGGCGTGCCTTCCGTGAATCGGTAATCTATCCCATCCCAGCTCATGCCGCTCAGGTTGATGGGCGTTGAGCCCACGTTCATGAATTCGACGAACTCGTAGGCGTCACCACCCGGCGGTTGATACATGATTTCCGTGATCCGCAACGGCAATCCGACTTCGGCGACCTGGAAACTGGCTTCCGTCAGCGCGCTCCAGTTGGTTCCCAGCAACGTCCGGGCCCGTATGAACATGGACGCATTTAGCGTCAGTTGATTGCTCGATCCGCACTCGAGGGCGTCCGGCGACACCGTGTTGCTGAAGGCTAGGCGAGGATCGGAACCGTTGGTGGTATAGAAAAGAGTGCCCGCGGTGGACGTTAACGTCAGGATAAACCCACGCGGCACCCGTCCGCCAATCGGGTTGAAAACGGGGGCATTGGACGAAAGCAGCAATCCCGCGGCGGTCAACTGTTGAAGCACGTAAAGCCGACGCTTGGGAATCCAATTGAGGCCAATGCTGTCATCGAAATGGCCGATGGTGGTCGCCATGGTCTTTTTCAAATCGTCATAGCGCGCCCGAATGCGGGCGTCGGTCAACGCGCCATCGTTGTAGAACGCCCGGTGCGCGCGATCGGCGAACAACAGCCGGAATTCCGGTGACAGGCGGAGCCGTTGGTAAAGCTGCGGTATCTCGTTGCTGCCGGCCAGCTCGTTGGCCAGCGTATTCCAACTCACGTCATGGTTGTATCCGAAGGACCACTCGCCGTCCCAAATGTAAAACCGATATTTGCCCCCCGGAGCCCGCTCCCGCGCCGCTCGCCAGTTGTTTTGCGGCCAATCCCCCATGGCGGCGTAAATGTTGGGCAGCAGATAATCGACGAAATTGGTCACCTCCAGCCGCCGGCAGATCGCCACATAATTCGTCGCGATCGCCGGGTTGGTCTTGTTGATGAAATTACGCAGGGCGTTCCATTCGGTCGCATCGCCTTCCCGCACCTCGCCCGCCTGGGCCATCAAATCCCAAAGGTTGGTGCCGCCGTGCCAGGATCGCAGGAAATCGCTGTCGATGCGCTCGGCCGGATTGTAATAGCCCTTGTACACACCATTAATAAACAAATTGACAAAAGTGCCGTGGCTAGCCACTTGCCCAATATCCGACGCCAGCCGCCGGACGAATTCGTCGCGGATGAAGGGATTGGAAGGATCGTTCATCCCGGCCCGCAAGCTGATCGTGTCGAAGGATTCGACGGGCAATCCGGGAAAGAGCGGATACTCAAGACGTCCCGGACCGTAGGCCCCCCGGAAGTACAGTCGGAACGAATACTTGCTGAAGGGCAAGGTCCCGGCCGGGTCGTAGCGCGTCCGAATCCACGGCCCCCCCTGCACGCGCAAGCCGGCATTCACCTGAAAACCGCCATTGTCCTCGGGTCGAATCAACTCGGCCGACACGGGGCGCTCCCAGGCGATGCCATGATAGGTGGCATTAGGCTGTTTCATGATGCCGGTTGGCCCCGTCAAATTATTGGCGTCGGTCACCAATGAAAGCGCCGGCAGTTGCCGGTATGGCGAACTCAGGCCGTAAAAATAGGTATGGGTATCCACTTTCGACGGGAGATACCCGTCCTGGAAAGCCGCGGCTCGAACCACTTGGGACCGGCCGATGTAAATGAGGCTGCTGTAGGTGGCGCCGTTCGTTAGTGTCGGCACGCTGCCGTTCAAGGTGTAACGAATCGTGGCGCCCGGCGTGTCCGTATCCAGCGCCAGCCGAAAGGCGCTGTTGAAAAAGCCGCGCTTCACGCTGAAATGCACCGGCGCCACCATTTGCGTGATCGTATTGGTGCTGTTCGTCATTCCAGGGGTTGCGTTTTGGAAATAAACGTAATTGCCAGCGGCACCCCGCCCGTAAGCAACGTCGTTGCGCTGCTCCGGAAAATGCGGTTTCAGCGCGCTGATCTCCTGGGCCGGCGATTCCGGGCTGAACAAACCGAGGTACTCGCCCGTCGCATTGAGCTTGAAATTCGTGTGCAGCTTCCCGCCCGGAGTGGTTGGACGCCGGTCCTTTCCCGAGGCAAAAACCACCAGGTAACCCTTGGCGGGCAGGTTGATGGCCGGGAAAAACCACTGGCTCGGCTGCTCGGGATCGTTGCTCAAAGACCAGCCATCCAGATTCACCGCCGCTTGGCCCTGGTTGTAAATCTCGATCCAATCTTCGGCATCGCCGTTCTCATCCTTCAAACCGCTGACATTTTCCGCCATGAACTCGTTAATGACCAGATCGCCGATGGCCGAATTTGGGTCAACCGTGTTTTGCCACGAGCCGCCCGCCAAGGAATTGGCGAGGGCCGAAAGATCGGTGATGTTTTGCGTGGGCGCCCAGGCGACGGTCACTTGGCCAACGGGCGCTCCATTGAAGTGGAAAATATAAGGTCCCGCGCCCAGGCCTTCCATCGACACCGCCGGCCCGCCGTTTAACCAAAGATCGGACGCCTGTATTCCCGTCACCGGCTCGTTAAAGAAGACCTCCACCTGATTCAAAAACCGCACCGTTTGTCCTGCCGCCGGTCGCAAGGCCGCGACCACCGGGGCGTCCGGATCCGCGAGCTCATATTGCCAGGTGGATTCCGGCGCGACCGGATTGAAAGGCACCGGTACCAGGCTCTTGTCCGTGATGCCGTTAGTCAAGTTCCAAGAAATCTGCAACAAACCGAAAGGTGGTTGAGGAAAGGTAAACGTGTACTGGGCGTTCGTTCCCGAGCTGCCCGTGGCCGGCTCTTGGTTGATTAGCAAATCCAGGGCATGAACGCCCACCACGGGCTTGTTGAAGGTAACCGTAATGCTCGTCAGGTTGCTCACCACGCCTGCCAAAGGCGACACCCGCTGAATGACCGGTGGTAAGGATGCTTGGGCAAACGAGGCCGTCAGCGCCGCGTAAAACATCAAGTCGGGAGACGATGCCTCGGAGACGCCTTTGCGAAGCTTCCAGGTTGAATTGGTCGCGATGAGCAAATCAGCCGCGGGCAACTGGCAACTCCCCAACAGAGCGAGAAAAACCGATCCCGCGGCGATCGCGTAGGCGAGAAGGCCCTTCAATCGTTGCATGGTGGCGCCTCGATCGAAACGGACGGACAATGTGCGTTCATGCATTATGAGATTCATCCGAGCCATGGTTAGACGCGCGAAGGGACGGCTCACTTTAACGATCTTCGCGCACGCGATAAAACCGGAGAGAATAGTTGGTGGCCTGGTCATCGACGAAATCGATCAAGCCGTTGAGGATTGGGTTCGTCGCCAGTGAGCTCCATTCCACCAAATTCGTTGAAGCCTGCAGAATCCAGTCCACTCCGGCAACGCCCTCGAATCGAACACGGAAAGCACCCGAGCTTTCCAGTCCAGTTCCAACTGCCTGAATGAAGACCAGGGGTGGAACACCAACGAAATGCCCCGCGGCTGGAGCTGCCACGCGCCAGTTGGACGGATCGTTGCCGGAACCCAGGGCGGAAAGGCGCTGCAAGGATGCTCCGGTTCCATCGGCCCCCGTTGGCCAAGGCGTCTGGTCGGAATAGATCACCTCATCGACCATCACCCATGCGAGCGGATCGCCAGACACATCGGGCGCCTGTGGCCGTTCCAGAGCCACCCGATCCGTCGCGTTGTTCAACTTGCCGGCGTAAGGGCCCAAGATTACGGCCGATTCGTTGGTTAGGCCGTAAAGCGTTCGAAAAGCTGCCAGCACCGGGGCGTTCGTGGGATCGAAGTTGACCACTAACAGACATTGGCCCGAGGCAAGCGTTAGATTCGTTGGGAACTGATACTTCACACCCCCGTCAATGCGCCACACCCCATTGGTGTTGAAGAAATTGACCGAGGCCGGTGTCGCGTTGAACAGCTCGATGTATTCGTCCATCGTGTTGTCCGCCGTGTTGGTCGAAACACTGGGTGGATGATACATCAGTTCGCTGATCACCACGCGCGCCAGCGGGATGGCATTCGCCGACTCGCGCGTGGGATCCATCGCAAACCAGTAAGCGCCGCCGTCCGGATATCGCCCCACCGACGCGTCCGGCTCCTGGCCCTTAAAACGAACCACATCCACGATTCGATCTTCGACCGTGCCGGGCAAGTAGGACAGATAAACGGTCTCACCCGCTTGGTTAATGCCAAAGCCATTGGTGATCGGCTGGTGAAAACCATTGACTTCGTCGAAGCCTAGCCAGCCTCGCGCGGACACGGTGGCAGGCGGGATGGCCCACTTCTTCAAGTTGGCGCTGTCATCGCTCAGATACCAGCCAGAACCTAAAACCAGATTCGTCGCCGTTGGGTTGTAAAGCTCAATCCAATCGTTCGAGTCAAACTCCGGTTCGCCCGGGTTCGAATAACGCGTGTTCGCCATCACTTCGTTGATGACCAGCGTCGGCGCCAGCGATGGATCCGGCTGGCCCGGGGATCCGCCCAGGTAAGCGCTCGACCGCCAGTTGCCGCCATACTCCAGTGAACCCGTTGTTTCTCCCGATAAAGCGCCGTCCACCGGCACCAAAGAATGCCCGGCGCCATCCGCAGCCACCGGCCAGCCGCGACCGTTGCCATAAGTAAAGGAGAGGATGTCGGTTCCGGCCGCCGCATTCTTCAAGGTGATGGTTTCACCATTGTTGTCCAGACTTCCGTTGTAGGGTCCGGCGATCGGCACGTCCCCGCTCAGATGATAGTAGAAACGAAAGGCCGCGAAATTATTAGTGCTGGCAGCCTTGACCACCAGCAAGTATCCCTCCGGCGGGATCGCAACGCCATCGGCAAAGGTAAAGTCGATTCCCTGCGTGAACTTGGCGCCCGCCAAGTTCAGGGTGTCGTTCGTGCTCGTGTTATGCAATTCGATGAACTCATAACTCGATCCGACCGGCGGGTTGGGCATCAGTTCGGTCACTCTCAAGTAATCCCGCAGCATCGCCGTTGTGTCAGGTTCACCCGCGGCGAATTCAACCGGGACCGACCAGTGACTCCAACGTCCGGTGGTATCCTTCATGCGAACCCGGACGCGATAGGTGTGTCCCACCTTGGCCAGATTGGCTGGCAGGGTGATCGGGTTCGAGAAACTGGCCATCTCTTGACTTTCCCAATCCGCCTGGATTTCGTACTTCCGAGGATTGTTGGGATTGAAGGCCGGCTGGCTCGCCGGCGTCACCTCCGCCAGCCGCCACTTCAACGCTGCAAAAGCGCCACTGACTCCCATGAACGTCGAGGTGCGGAAGGACAGCCGGTTCACCGGGTAATTGGTCGGTCCTTCATAGCTCGCCGCCGGCGTCCCCGGAACCGCCGCATCGAAGGTCCAACTGTCCAACAGTCCCCCACGGTACACGACGTAGTTTTTCATCAACCGCACCGTGCCCTCGAAGGAACCGGCGATGGCGCTGTTGGTCGAGCTTTCGAGTGGAAACTGGTAAAACCGCCCCTGACCCGCCTTGTTTGAATCCACGTAGCCGGAAACCATCACCGGGTTGTAATCCCACATCGAACGGTCCGCATCCAGGAAGGAGGGTCCGCCCTTGAGATCGCGCAAAATGCCCGCCACTTCGTCGATCAATTGATAGGTCTGATCGGTGTTGAAAAGCAGATCACGGATTTCGCGAACCCGGTTGCCATACTCGATTTGGAAGGCCGGATGGCTGGCGGTCAGCACCAGGCCTTTGAACGGTTCACCACCGCCCTGTTGCCCCCCAATATACATGTTGTCAGCCCAGGTGAGATCCATATCCCAAGGGTGCTCCGACCAAAGACCGGTTTCCGGGTTATGGTAATAAAAGTAATTTTTTCCGCTCGCGATGTCGTATTGATGCACCCCCTGCACAATGGTCTGCAGGCCGTAGTACTGCGGCAAATTAAAATTGGTCCGCCACCAGGCATCGTTTGGATTCGAGCTGTAGCTGCTCATGAAACGGTTGAGGTCCGAATTATCGCTCGGCCCCAGCAGTCCTTGGTTGCTCAGCACGCCGCCGCCTTCTATCTTGTAGAGGTTGCCATCGGGCAGGTTGTGCTCATCCAGAAAACGACCATTCTCCTGTTCCACCGCCAGATAAAGCCCCCAGAAATCACCCTGATACTGGTCGCTCGGTTTGGCTTCCGCGGTGTCATCCACAATGCGAAATTGAATCAGATGCGTCTTGGGCGCCGCCACGCCCGCCAGGTTGAACAACCGGAATCCCACCGATTCAAACATGCCTTGCTCGCCCCGATGATAATAGTCGCCCTGTTGAATGCAGGCGCCGAGGTTCAGTTTGTTCCACGGGGTGTTGTACTTTTGCCCGTAGTTGTCCCGCGCCTGAAAATCGTGTCCGCGGTTAAAATCGAATTTCCACATGTTTTTACCCATGGCGTAACGCCACACTCCCCCGCGAGCCCGGTAATGGATGTGATCATAAACCTTGCCGTCATAAACGAGCGTGCCTGACCATTGGTAGAGAGCGCCGGCGTACCTGTCGATCCAGGTGGCATGCACGACCGAATTGCTCTTGGAAATCAACTGATACACGGGCAAACGCCGCATGATGTTGGTGTCGAAAGTGACCACGGGTGTCGCCCCAGGTCGCACGGCGGCCTGCCAGGCCGGCACGCCGTCATAAACGTAGTATGCCAAGTTCGGCTGGGGATCGTCCGCATACGGCGCCGACACACTGTTTCCCAGTGCGTCCGTAGCCGTGATCCGATAACGTACCAATCGACGGTGAGTTTGCAGCGACGCGGGCAGGACAGCCGTATAAACTCCGTCGCCGGCAATTTCGTCGCCCGCCTCCCCGCGGTCGTTCATGGACACGATTGTCCAGTTTGTCCGATAGGCTGGATCGGTCAGCGCAATGTAGTTGCCCGGATCGACCAATTGATAAGCCAGCGAGACTTCAGAAACCCCATCCGAATCCGTTACCTTGGCGGTAATGACAACCGGTTCGCCCGATTTTGGCTCCGTGGGATGATGATCCACCTGACGAATCTGAGGCGGCACATTGGCGGTAAATGCCGCATTGCGGCGCCCTGGTGTGGGCCCATGGCTTACGACATTGGTGGTGACCACATAGTTGGTCGTCAGGTTGGTTGCGGATACGGAAAGCGCGTCCAGCTTCATTCCAAACACAACGTCGCTGCTGGAAGGACCGCTTTGGTGAACTTCCACAGCGATCGAGTTATCGCCCTGTATCAAACTGTCAGTTGGGATGTCGAGGTAGTCCGGGCTGGTCGCGT
>JADGRT010000065.1 GCA_017880715.1 Verrucomicrobiia bacterium
GGCGTTGAAACGCCGGGCTATTTTCATGATGTCCCTCCGGGACAAAAACACGGCCTCCGTCCGGCACCCGCAGATCAAATCCTAGTGGCATTGGACCGGGAGGTTCGCCCCACTTTTGGCAAGCGCTCATTCGGAGATGCACCCGCGCCGCTTCCGCGCTGCGAAGATTCTTGTCACGGGAATCCGACGCGTGGTAACGTCACTCCGTGGTGCGAAACCTAGTCAAAGATAATTGAAATTGAAACCACGGATTACACAGATTATCACGGATCAAAGTAGAACCTAAAATAAAAACCCATTGAACCACCGCGCGTGAACAAGAACTCTATCTCCCTCGGAACTGGCTGCCTTATGCTTGCCCTTAGCATCGCAAGTTGCACGAAACCCACACCGGTGAAGGCCCGGGAGGACGCCGCGCCCGCCCCACCTGCCCAGGCGGTGAGCGAGTCGGCCGCCGGCGCCTCGTTGGACACTCGGAGCTTTAGTGGCAAAGTGGTTGAGACGATGAATGCCGCCACCTACACCTATGTTCTGGTGGACACCGGCACGCAGAAGCTATGGGCCGCCGCGCCGAAGTTCCAGGTGAAGACCGGGGACTCGATCACCATCGAGGAAGGGATGCCGATGCGCAACTACCACAGCCAGACCTTGAGCCGCGATTTCGATCTGGTGTACTTCACGGGCCGCGCTCTGGTCGGGGGCGTTCAGACGAGCGCCGCTAATCCCGCCGTCACCATGCCGCCCGGCCATCCGCCCACCACGGGTGGAGCTGCTCCGGCAGCCAAGATCGACCTGTCCGGCATCCAAAAGGCTGAAGGCGGCAAAACCATTCAGGAGATCTTCGCGGCCAAGGCCCAGATCGAGGGCAAGCAAGTCAAAGTGCGGGGCAAGGTGGTCAAATACAGCCCCATGATCATGGGCAAGAACTGGCTCCACCTCCAGGATGGCACCGGGACCGAAGGCAGCAACGACCTGACTCTCACCACCGCCTCGGAAGTCAAGGTTGGCAACACGGTCGTGGCCACTGGCACGATCGCGATCGACAAGGATTTCGGCCACGGTTACAAGTACCCCGTGATCATGGAAGATGCCAAACTGGTAGTCGAGTAAGCAAGGTCACGCGGGCGGGCTTATTTCCCGCTAGCCTTCATTCCCTCAAGGGCGCTGGCGTTGGCCGGATCGAGTTTTAGGGCTTCGGCAAAGGCCCCGCGAGCCGCGTCCTTGTTTCCCTGAGCGGCAAAAATCTGACCCTTTAACGCATATGCGTCCGCGACGGTCGCGTCTTTCTCGATGCTCTTGTTCACATTTTCAAGAGCCTTATCGTAACTCTTCGTCTGGAACAGCCTCTCCCCCAGTTTGAGGCGCCGCCGCGCCACATCGGCATCGACGCTCGGGGTCGCTGCGGGTGGATTAAGCACCCGCTCCAGTTCCGGCCCGTTAATTTCCTTCAGCAGAAATCGGATGCGTGCCCGGACGACCTCCGTGAAGTTAACCTTGGTGAAATACTCGTAGGCCACCAGTTTGTGGTCCTGATCGGCAATGCCCAACACCGGGCTAAGCACCACGCCTAATTTCCCGTAGAGCGCGTCGCCGGCATCGATGAGGACCGGCATGGCAATGCCGGTTTCTTTCACGGCGGCTTCCACCTCCGCCTTGGGGAAGCGGTCGGAGACAATGGCCACCCAGCGCACGGATTGGGCGGCCATTTCCTTCTCGCAGGTGGCCAGATGGATCATGGTGGTGCGTGAATGCTCCTGGCCAGGCTTGAAAAAAACGAACACGTTGGCCGTGGCGTTGGAGAGCAATGGGCATTTACTGCCATCCAGCGCCGTCAGCTCGACATTCTCGATGACGCCACCGATCGGGGCGCGCGCAAAAGCCCATGCGGCCGTGACGCAAAGCAAACTCCCGGCGACCAACAGAGAAAAGGATGCTTTCATATGGTTATACGCTACTTCTTCGAAGCCGGTTCGGCAACGGCGGAGTTGTTGTAACTCCGGGTGGCGTGACAGGTTTTCGCGCAGGAGCCGCCGGTGGGGGTCGGCGAGTAATTGATCTTGAGCAGCCACCCCTTCGAACCATAGGGCACCGCGTCGCGAATTTGGTGCGGCTGTTTGGAGGCATGCACCTCGTGACAGGCACGGCAGGTGCGGCCGCGGTCCGCTTTGTTGACATGGAGGTAGTGGAGATTGCGTTTCCCGTCGCGGAATTGGGTCAGCGTTGCGGTTTCCGGGGTGGTGAGCATGGTTGCCTCATGACAGTCAAAGCAAAGGGCGTAAAGCTTGGGATCGTAAGGGGAGTAAAATTGTGAGGGATAATCCAGGCTGAGGAGGCGGAAGTGGTCGCTGCCATGCGGGTTATGGCAGGCGCTGCAGTCCTTGGAGGCCACCGGACCGTGATGTTCCGGATTCTCCGCCAGCAAGGTCTTGAAGTTGGTGAGCGGCTTGCCCTCGCCATCTTTGACCCCATCCTGACCATGACAGTTGATGCAGAGATCGAAAGGCAAACGGACCAGGAGATGCTCCACATTGGCGGCGTGCGGGTTGTGACAATTCAAGGATTTCCCCTCGGTATCGATGGCCCCGTGCTTCACTTTGGATTGAGTCACCAGCGTCTTGATACTCTCATGGCAACTGAGGCACAACGTCCCCACCTCCTCGACGAGCAACTTCGGGAGTTTGGCGTTATGCGGGTTATGGCAATTGACGCAGCTTGCTTGGGCGGCTCCGTGACTGGACTTGCGGGCCATGATCCCGGTGAATTCCTCGTGACAGCCAAGGCACTGTTCATTGACCGGCGCCGTGAGGGGGCCAGGATTCTGAACCTCTTTGCTTTGGTGGCAGATACTGCAGTCACCGCCTTCGAAGGGGGCATGGGAAGCCACGGCCTTCTCGCCTGAAGCCAGCGGCGCCAGGTTGTTCTTTTTCAGCTTGGGCACGGGTGGCCCCTCGCTCTTTTTCGTCTCCGCCGCGCTGGCCAGCCAGCAGCACGCACCCAGGGACAAGCCCATCAGGATGAGCCGGGTAAGGCCACCCCAGGCCAGGCGGTCGGCCCGGACCGAACTGCTTTGGGCAGGTTTCTCGAGGTTGTCTATGTTTAACATAATCACTCCGTGGATTGGTTTTTGGGGGTCAATAAGATTTTGGGTTGTGGTCTTGACCGTGGCAGGTCAGGTAGCAGCTTCCATGGCCGTTGCCATTGTCAATAAACTCCAAACGGTGGGCGGAAGAGCCGGTGACATAAGTGGTGTTGAAATTGATCAACCGGGTTTTGCTCGCCACCCCATGCGGATCATGACAGGTGGTGCAAGCAACCTGTTTCTCGACGACGTGCTTGCTGTGGTAGCGAAAACTTAGGCTGCTGAGCACGACGCTACGGCTGTGACACTTATAGCAAAGGGCGTAAACGGCCGAACTTTCCGGCTGGTAGTCGGTCAACTCCAACCGGCGTTCGAGCAGGGGGATATTGATTGATCCATGGGGTCCATTCGGACCGGTTCCCCCCGCCTTGGCGCCGGTGTTGTTGTTATGGCAGTCGGTGCAATACACCCAACTGGAGATGGTCCGGGGTAAAATCAGGCTCGGCACGGCGGAACTTTTGCCCAGGGCCATGACCGGATGATACGAAGCGTTGGCGGTGGCGAATGCCAGCCGGGTATTGGTTTGCACAAACTGACGCGTCACGCGCGCCGGGCCCCGGGCCGTGCTGTCGGCATGACAGCGGAAACAGAGCTCATACTCATAGGCAATCTGTTTAACCCGGTTGCCGGAGGCATTGACCCCTCGGACGCCGGTCAGGGGGCCGGGAGCGTAGGGCGCCTCCGCCGTTTGGTTTTTGGCGGCGTGTGGGTTATGGCAATCCACGCACTCGACATGCCGCGTAGCATTCACGGGGTCTTCGGTGGGATCATGCACCTGGGCCGTGTTGAAAATCGGATGGCTGGAGACCTTGTTGAACTCGCGCTGGATGTTCTGCGCCGCCACGTTGCCATTATGACAAGAGAAGCAGTTCGCCTCCTCCTCCGGGAAATTGAGCAGCCGCTGCTTGGTTCCAGCCGAGTGCGGCCGATGGCAGCTTTCACAACCATTATTTCGCACGGTGGTTTCAGAGGTATGAGGCCAGGGATTGGGCGAACTGCCGTTCCAGATCTTGGCGGAGGTGGCGTGCGTCGATTCGGTCCAATTGTTTTCGTTGTGGCAGTTCAGGCATAGGCCCGAGGCGGTATTCATTTGCGCCAGAAATTTGCCATTTTGATTGTTGTGGGGATCGTGACAGGAAGTGCACTGGAGTTGACTGTTTTGATCGAGCCGCACCGCGCCCAGGAGCGTGGCGGGATTCTTGAGCTGGCCATTCGCACTGGCCAACGCCGCGTCGTAGGTGAAAGAGACCGGATGATCGTCCGCCAAGTCAGTTCCCAATCTGGCGGCACCGAATGGCAGCGTGGCGGCCCCGCCTTGAAACGCGATGGGGGCGGGCCGACTGCGCACCATGCCCAGGGCGATGGTTCCATCGTGGCAACTCAGACAGAGTTTGGAGGCGCCGGTAGGCTGGCCGATGACCGCTTTCGTCGTCGTACTTCGGTAGGGAAGATAGGTCGCGCCCGAATGGTAGCGGTTCCACAGCGGCGCTTCCGGAGTGCTGTTGTGGGGCGTATGACAAAAGATGCAGATTTCCGGTTCGGCCAGGGCTTTGACGACGCCGGGACCACTCGCCGAAAGATTGTGCTTGGAATTGACAATGCTGTCCGCGAACCCCAGCGGCACTGCCAGCAGCAGAACCAGCCGGCTCAGCCACGGCACGGTGTTTAATAATGGGCGGAAGCAGCGATTCACAGTTTGCCTAAATACTGGAACACTTGTACGCGACCGTTGTAACTGTCGGCGACATAAATCTGCTGGCGCCGGCTGATGGCGATCCCCGCGGGCAGCCAGAATTGGCCTGGCCCGGAACCCGGCTCGCCGACGGCGAGCAGGAATTGCCCTTGCGGGTTAAATATTTGGACATTGTCGAAGAGCGCGTCCACGACATAGACATGAGCGAAACGATCCACCGCGACGCCTTTGGGGCGACTGAAGTGGCCGGAGCTGTCGCCCGCGCTGCCAATCAGACCCAAGAGCCGGCCGGCGGAATCGAACATCTGAATTCGGGAATTCATGGAATCAGTCACCCAGATACGTCCCTGGGCATCGACGGCCAGGTGCGTCGGGAAATTCAACTCGCCAGGCGCGGCGCCGCGCTGCCCAAACTGGGACAAGAATTTACCAGTTAGCTCGAAGATCGCGATGTGATGGGCCGCCGTATCGGCGACGAATAACTTCTCGTCGGAAACGGCCAATCCGGCGGGCCGCGTCACCCCTTGGTCAATGGCAAACAAGAGCTTGCCTTGGCCATCGAACGCCACCACCTTCTGCAACGCCGAGTCCGCCACATAGAAGATGCCTTTCCTTTTTGCGATGGCGACCGGTGAAGCGAACCGGAATTCGCCGGCTTTTTCCCAGGATTGAACGCGTTTTCGGGCGCGATCGAAAAACCAAACTCGCCCCGTGCCGGTGTCGGTCAAGCAGAGGTTGTCCAGCTCGTCCAGCGCGATGCCGAAGGGTTTAACCAGTTTCTCTTTTCCCCGGTTTCCCCCGGTCACCAGATTGGCGAAGCGGTTCCAACCCGACGGTCGTATGCCCAGATCAGCCGGCCCGGAGATGCTTTGCAGATAGGCAACTCGTGGTTCCGCCGGTGGCGGCGGCCAGACGCTCGGAATGGCAGCGCCCACCGGCTCCTTATTCGCGGCCGTCAGGGAAGGAAAAATGCCAAATCCTGCCAGCGCCAGCGCGCCGGCCGCCCCGGCGAAAAGCCAGCGACGCAATGACCGCTGTCGTAGCGCAGGTTTCCAACCTGCTGTATCGCCGACTTCAAGTCGGCTGGGCGTGCGATTTGAGCGGCGCGTCCGCCATGCGCATGGCCAGCGGATTGGAAATCCGCGATACAGCAGACTGGAAGTCTGCGCTACGGCCAGCAACGCCTGCTTCCGTGGTAGCGCAGGTTTCCAACCTGCTGTATCGCCGACTTCAAGTCGGCTGGGCGTGCGATTTGAGCGGCGCGTCCGCACTTGCAAGCGCGTCCGCCATGCGCGCGGCCAGCGGATTGGAAATCCGCGATACAGCAGACTGGAAGTCCGCGCTACCGGCCTGGCGTTCATCTCCGGACTCTTCATTCGTGAGTGCATTTATGAAAGGGAGTACTTAAAAGCTGCGTTTGGCGCGCAGGAAAAAGAAATGTCTTAGGCGCAGTTCGCCCAGAAAAGCCTCATCCTCATACTCGTATCCGGCCTGCACCGCCAGTTTTCCGTATTTGAATTCGAGATTTGCGCGCGCCGTGGCGAGTTGCTGGTCATAGCCCTCGCCTTTCTGGAAACGCATGCCGCCTTCAGTGTTTAGGGCCAGCGCCGGGGTCAGTTGCATCCGGACGCGCGCGATGGCGTGGTAAGTGGTCAGGTCGCGATTCGCCTTGGTAAAAGTAATCCAGGTTTGCCCCATGTCGAGGGACAAGGTGGTCTCGGGACTGGGCTGGAAGCTGAAATTTTGAAACAGCCGGGCGGAGCGATAAGGCGACAGGTTGGAATCATACACCTCATATTCCGCCCCCGCCCGCACCCAGCGCCAGGAGACATCCAGGCCGGCCACCTGGTCATTGATATTCTCTAAAACGAGCGATTTCCCGCCATAGTTTTCCTGCTGGTTCAGGTGGGCATAGAGACCGAGCAATCCGTCGAAAAAGTCCAGCCGCACCTGGATTTGATGGGCGACCGTGGTATACGAATCCGAGGGTTGGGAATCCACGGTGTAATCCACCCGAACCGTGGCGCCGTCGGCAATTTGGCCGCCCACCAAGCGTTTGATTTCGGTCCGTTCCCCGTGCGGCAGGATCAGATAGTCCAGCAGCTCACTGTAGGACACGCTGCCGCTCGCGTCCCACACCTGGATGCTCGTGATTTTGACCCGCGGCTGATTGAGGAAAGTGATCACGCCATCCTTGAGGGCATGAGCTTCACCGACGACGAACAGGGTTTGGCCTAAAGTGGTGCGTTGTTCCTGGTCGAGCAGTCCGCCATAGCCGAGGGTTAACCGGCCCCAATCCCCCATTCGTTTGGTGTAGTTTTCATTCAGCCCAATCCCATACCGGGTGGTGTCGAGGGACGAGCCGGCGCCGCTGGAGGAAAAAACCTGGCTGTGGACGTCGAAGGTCGAGTTCAGGCTTTCGTACAGTTGGTGGTGCAGCGCCGCGGAAGCCGAATGGCCGTCGCTCTTGACCGCCCCCAAGTTCTGCAGATTGTAACTGTAATTATAATCGCTTTGCAGTGCGTCGGTATGTCTCAAGTTGAGGTATTCGTGATCGGTAAAATATTCACTGAGGCGGGGAATCGCGCCCCGTTGGTTCCAAGGGGTGGTGGTGCTGTCCAATTGATTGTACAGGAGGGTGGAGTTCAGTTTAACCCAATCCTTTTGGCCCAAGGTTTTGTGATCTATCAGACTGATCGAGTTTTGGACTCCCGTTTGGGTGTAGCTGCCCGTTTCATCGCGGGTGTAATCATCGAACGTGTAAGCGAGGTCGGTCCGGTTGCCCGAGGACGACTCATGGAAAGCCGTGAAGGCGAGGACGTTCTCCGTCAGGCTCGACGGGCGGGCCTGGCCGCTGACATCTTCCTTCACATGCCTGAACAAAAGGCTGAAGGGCACCGGTCCATCGGTATATCCCACCCGCGTGCCATAGCTTTCCTGGTCCACGGTGGCCCGGGTAAAAAAATCGTAATCGCGCGTGGTGTGTTCTTTATCGGCGAAGAAATTGGCCGTGTAGGGCTTCTCTTTGAGGAGCGAGGCATTGAACTGATACCGGAGCAGATAAAGGAGATCGCTGCGGGAGCCCCCGCCGGGCACGTCGAGGCTGGTTTCCTGCCAGCCCACCCCGTTTTGCGCGTTGAGGTCGAACTGAAAGAAGTTCGGGTGGTAAACGGAACCTTGCAGGCCGAAGCCCACCGTGGGCACCACATAAAACGTTTCCCGATTCGAGTTCTGACTCGACTTGGCCACACTCCGCTGTTCCCTTTCCCCTTCGACTTCCACCCCCACGTTGGCTTCGGTCATCCGCAAACTCATCCAACGAAACCCGGGATCCGCCGACTGGTTTTGGGCGACCATGTTCGTCGCGCCTCCCAAGCAAAAAAGACCCAGCCATTGCCGCCAATATCCGGTTGGACGCCTTGCTCTCATTTTTCAGGCGTCGGTTTTTGGGCCGGGAATGTTTTTTTCACGAGGCCATGGAGCAGGAATCTACGATCCTCCTGATGCGGATTATGGCACGCCGTGCAGGGGGTGGCATCCGACTGCGAACAGGCCGGTATCTTGGCTATGTATTCCGGATCGTGGCAATCGAAGCAGAGTTCCCGGCTGTTTTTCACCAGCAGGAATTTTTCCTGGGCCTGGTGGGGTTGATGACAGAGCGTGCATTGCCCGTCTTCGACCGGCGCATGTGTGTATTTGGCCTTCACCAGAAACATTTTATGGCAACCGGTGCAAATCGCCGACACCTCGCCTTTCAAGCGTTGAGAGTAATTGGACGCATGGCACTCCACGCATTTGCGGTCGGCGTAGGGCTGATGCACAAACATCGGCGGCTCCGCCAGGGCAGTCACCCGGGCGGGCGGTAAAGGGGTTGTTTCCCCCGGGAGATGTCCCGGCGGCGCGGGAAGGGGCGCGCCGCGCGGGTTCGACACACCGTCGAAGAAGAAAGTCAGCCACTCATGCTTCGTCTGGGAGGCGCATCCCGCTGCTAGAAGCATCCCACAGATTCCGCTGCTCAGCAGCCAGGACCATGTTCTGGGAAGGATCATGCAAGCTGCGGAATCAGGGCGGCATCATCGCCCAGCCAGGCGGAGACGCGGCTAGCAGGGAATCTATTGCTTGCGTCCGAAGCCATACACGCTCACCTTGCGATCGCCGAATTGGTTGGACGCGAGGACCAGATACTCCAACTGAAATCCGGGCGCGGCATATTGCTGAAACAGACCGACGTGGTCATAGTCGATCACCACTTTGGCGGGCAAATCCAGAGACGCGGCGCTTCCCCTCGGCTCCCCAAAAAACAACAGCAGCCGTCCCTCCGCATTGAAAATCTGGATGACCTGGGCGGCGGCGTCCACCACATAGACGCGGCCTTCCCGATCCACCGCCACCCCTTTGGGACGCGCAAATTCGCCCGGCCGATCGCCGGAGCGGCCAAACGTCCGCAAATATTTTCCATCGGTGTCGTATTCCTTGACGCAGAAGCCCGCGAAGTCGGAAACATACAAACGGTTTTGGGCATCGATCGCCAGATTGGTGGGGGCGAACAGCTTGGCGGCCTCATCTTTCGGATTGACCGGTATCTTGAACAGCAGTTCGCGATTCGCCTTGTGGTAAACCCGCACACAGTTGTTGTTCAAGTCGGTTACGTATATCCGGTTGCCCGCAACCGCCACATCGGTGGGCCGCAGGCTCTTTTCTTCTCCAACGACGCTGGCGGTGGTGGCCGGCGCGCCTTCGGTCGGCAGGGGATTGACAACTGCCTTTTCCCCAATGGCTCCCTGATAGGTGTCGTCCGGGCCATAAATCAAAACCTGGTTATGGCCGCGGTCGGCCACATATCGGGTTCCGTCCGGGTCGATGAAAATATTGATGGGAATCCGCATCTGCCCCCCGCCTTTCGGTTCCAAGTAAGAGAATTTTCTCTTCTCCAAGTCGAGTATGGCAACGGCGCCCTGGCTGGTATCGCACACGTAGAGTTGGCCGCGGTTGAGGGCCAGCCCGTACGGCTTGCTAATCAGGCGCTGCGGCGGCTCGATGCCGGTCACAAAAGCGGCAAACTTGCTAACTCCGCCTCCCAGATCTTTTTCGCCCGAAAAACTCGTGAGAAACTGCAAACACGGCGCATCCGGCGGCGACGGATAGAAGATGAAGTTCGACACCGGTTTGGAGGTCGGTCCCGTGGCACAGCCAGTCGCCAGGCCAAGCAGCGCCGCTGCCATCAGGTTCCGCCAAGGTAACTTCTGGATGGATTCGAATAGTCTCATCGGTTTGTCGCGGTTTAACGCTGGTGGCAGTGTATCCATTGGGGCTGGCCGGCGCAACCTTTTCATTGCCCGCTTAGGTCCCGGCGCTAAAGCAGGAATGAAGCCGCGGGCGGCGGCAACCGTTTTGGCCGAAAACCTCCCCTTCGGCTCATTCCATTCGGGCCATTGAAGGGGCCGGAAGAGGCCTGGA
>JADGRT010000066.1 GCA_017880715.1 Verrucomicrobiia bacterium
GTTTGTCTGGGGTTTTTCCACGGCTCTCATGATGGTCTGGAGTCTCGCGGCCCCGGCGGCCGACTCCGCCGTTCAATTCGACTCGGCTAAAAAAACGTGGTTGCTGCAGATGGATCATTCAGCGTATGCGTTCGGCGTGGCGCCCGGCGGCGAATTGATTCATTTGTGGTGGGGCGGAAGGCTCGCGGGCGCCGATCTTTCTCCGGCCCAGGCTGGCCGCTCGTCTTGGGACGACACACTGGCCAGCGGGGAGTACCCGGCCTGGGGCGGGATGCGCTATGACGAATGTGCGATCAAGGTCAAGTTTGCCGATGGCGTGCGGGATCTGCGCTTGAAATACCGGGCGCACGCCCTGCCAGCGCCGGACGAGCTCATCGTCACGCTCCAGGACACTCACTATCCATTCGAGGTGGATCTCCACTACCGGGTGCGTCCCCGGTACGATTTAATCGAACGCTGGGCGGTGGTGAAAAACCAGGGCCAGGAGCCGGTGGACTTGGAACAGGTGTTATCGGCCGTGTGGCATCCGCCGCATCTCCAGAAGTGGACGATGGCCTATCTCGCCGGCAGATGGGGCGCGGAAACGCAGGTGCGCACGGTGAATCTCGACCAGGGCAAGTTCCAGATCGAGAGCCGCCATGGCAGCACGAGCCATCAATTAAACCCGTGGTTCGCGGTATCCGAAGCCGGCAAGGCGGATGAGTCCGGCGGCGAAGTATGGTTTGGCGAGCTGGCCTGGAGCGGCAGTTGGAAAATCGCGGCTGAGATCACCGATAGCGGACGTCTCCAGGTGGCGGGCGGCATTCACGATTTCGATTTCAACTGGCATTTGAAGCCGGATGAATCATTTTCCACACCGGTGTTCGTGGCCGGATTTAGCGCGGAAGGCATGGGCGGCGCCAGCCGCCGGTTGCACGCGTATCAACTCGCCGAGGTTTTGCCCAAGCCACAGAACCAACAATTGCGCCCGGTTATCTATAATTCCTGGTATGCCACCACGTTCGACATCAACGTGGAACAGCAAATCAAGCTGGCCAGGCAGGCCCGGGATCTGGGGGTCGAGCTTTTCATGATGGACGATGGCTGGTTCGGCGCGCGGGATCATGACCGCGCCGGCCTGGGCGATTGGTATCCGAGCAAGACCAAGTTTCCACAGGGGCTCAAGCCCTTGACCGACGCCGTCCATGGCCTCGGCATGACCTTCGGCCTATGGGTCGAGCCCGAAATGGTCAATCCCGATAGCGACTTGTATCGCGCGCATCCGGATTGGGTGTTCCAATTCCCCAACCGTCCAGCCACGCAACAACGCAACCAGCTCATCCTCAATTTTGCCAAACCCGAGGTTCAGGAGCACCTGTTCACGGTGCTGGACAAACTGCTGTCTGAAAGCGGAATCGATTGTGTCAAGTGGGACATGAACCGTCATATCAGCGAGCCCGGCTGGACCGAAATGCCCCAGGCCCAGCAAAAGGAGGTCTGGGTCCGGCATACGCAGGGCGTCTATCGCCTCATTGACCGCCTCCGCGCAAAACATCCGCAGGTGCTCTGGGAAAGCTGCTCGGGCGGCGGCGGGCGCGCGGACATCGGCATCCTGCGGCGGATGGACCAGGTCTGGGCCAGCGACAATACCGATCCGCTGGACCGCCTGTTCATCCAGGAGGGCTACACGCACGCCTATGCGCCCAAGACGATGGTGGCGTGGGTTACGGACAATCCGGATGGCATCAATCAGCGAAGCACGTCCCTGGCCTATCGCTTTCACTCGGCCATGATGGGCACGCTGGGCGTCGGGGGAAACCTGCTAAAATTCAGCGAGGCCGAGAAAAAGGAAGCCGCTTTCTGGGTGGCGGAATATAAACAAGCGCGTTCGCTGGTGCAGGAGGGATTGCTCTACCGGCTTCGTTCGCCGCGCGAGTCGGGGTTTTCGGCCTGTGAATACGCCGCCCCGGACCAATCCGCCGCCGTGGTTTTTGCCTTCCTGCACTCAGCCCAATTTGGAAACCGGCTGCCGGCCATCCGGCTGCACGGGCTGCAGCCCCAGACGCGTTACCAAATCGAAGCCCGGATGTTCGACCCGAAAGCGGCGGCGCCGCTGCCCGCTCAAACGCTCAGCGGCGCGGCTTTGATGGAACGTGGTCTGACCTTGCGATTAAAGGGCGACTTCGCCAGCGCGTTGGTCCGGGTTGAGCGGATTCCTTAGCCGCCTGTTATTAAAGTAGGAGACGACGTGAGGAGTCTCTAAATAAACCTTCCTTTCGCGTGTTTAGCGGGCTGAACTGCTCTTTTCAGGGTGAATCATTACCAATGGCCGGGGATCGCGCAAAATTTTCGACAATCCTGTTGCCGGCGATCCGCCGAGGCACGAAAATCATATAGTGGCGTCGCTTCCCAAACCTGTGGTTTCGGTTCCGGTGCGTGAGTTGATCGAGTTTGCCTTGCGTGGCGGCAACCTTGGCAGCGAAAGCGATTTCGTTGGCCGGGCGCGCGCTTTGGCGGGCACCCGCGGCCATCAGCAAATCCAGCGTTCGCGTCCCGCTGGGTACCAAAAGGAGGTCCCGGTCGCTTACGAGGTGGATGCCGGGGAGTTGATCTTGCGGATCCAGGGACGCATCGATGGTTTTTTGGCCACGCCCGAGGAAGTGCTGCTGGAGGAGATTAAAACCATCCAGGGTTCGTGGGGCCACGTTGCCGATCCGCTGCATTGGGCTCAAGCCAAGCTTTACGGTTATATCTATGCGCACGATCATGTCCTGGAAAAGATCACCCTGCAGTTAACCTATCTTGACCTGGACACGGGCGAGCTGACGGAGTTTCGAGAAACTCTTTCCGCGGCTGAACTGGCCGTTTTCTTTGGAGAGACGACCGCGATATATCTGGAGTGGGTATTGGAGCGCCATCGCTGGTGCCAGCAGCGCGATCGGTCCATCCGCTCGCTCGACTTTCCCTTTCCGGAATATCGTCCCGGCCAACGGAAGCTGGCAGTGGCCGCTTATCGGACCCTCGCCCGCGGCGGGCGTTTGTTCCTCGAAGCCCCGACCGGCATCGGCAAGACCATGTCAGTGCTCTTCCCGGCCATCAAAGCCTTGGCGGAAGGCAAGCTGGAACGCGTCTTCTACCTTACGGCTAGGACCGTGGGACGGGTGGTGGCGGAGCAAGCCCTTGGCGAGCTGCGACAAGCAGGTCTGCGCCTGCGCACGTTGACGCTAACCGCCAAGGAAAAGCTTTGTGTTCAAGAAGGACAGCCGTGCGATCCGGGGAATTGTCCGTTTGCCATCGGTTATTATGACCGGCGCAAACCGGCCATGCGCGATGCCTTGAGTCACGACGGTATCACCCGCGCCGTCCTGGAGGCGGTGGCGTTAAAACATCAAGTTTGTCCCTTCGAGCTCTCGCTGGATCTGTCTGCCTGGGTCGATGCCATCGTTTGCGATTATAATTACGTGTTCGACCCCAAGGTCTATTTGCGACGGCACTTCGACAAAGAATCGGCTGACAACGGCTTGCTGGTGGATGAAGCCCACAACCTGGTCGACCGTGCCCGCGAAATGTTTTCGGCCGAAATCCACAGTCGGGAGATTCAAGAGGTGCGGCGAGCCATCAAATCGGCGGTGCCGCGTTGTGCCAAGGCGTTCACCCGGCTCATTTCGGCCATGCGAAAAATCGGTGGCGCATCCGAATTGATTACGGAACCCGCCGAACCCGCCGACCTGGCCCGCGAGTTAAACCTGTTTCCGTCTGGCCAACCGACCGAGGAGCTGCCTGCCCGGCCGGCGCCCCGGCGGGGGTTACCCCAAAACCGGAACCCGGGGCAGGAAGTTCGGACGATCCGTGAGCTGCCGGCGCAGGTAATTCCGTTGATCGAGGATGCGCTCAATGAAGCCGAAGCCTGGTTGGCTAAAAATCAGCCGGCTGCGTTCCGCCAGCGTTTGCTGGAGCTCTTTTTTAGGCTGCATTCGTTCCTGCGGGTGGCCGGCATTTATGATGAGCACTTTGTCACGATCGTTGAATCTGGGGAAGCGGTGCGATTACGTCTGTTTTGCCTGGATCCTTCCCATTTGCTTCGGGAGGCATTACAGCGGGGCAAGGCGGCCGTCTTTTTTTCCGCCACCCTCACCCCGATCGACTATTACCGCACGCTGCTAGGCGGGGGCGAGAGCGATCCGCTGCTGCAATTGCCATCGCCGTTTCCACCGGAAAATTTGGCGGTGCTGGTGCATAGCCGCATCCGCACGAATCTCCGGGCCCGGACTGAAACGCTGACCGACGTGTTGCAGGCGATCGCTGCGCTCGTCGAATGTCGTCATGGCAATTACCTGATCTATCTGCCCTCCTACGAATACCTCGGCATGGTGCGGGAACCCCTCGCAGCGCTCCTGCCGGCGGTGCGAATCATGGCCCAGCGACCGGGCATGACCGAGGGTGAGCGCGAGGCGTTTCTGGCGGCGTTTGCCGGCGAGAATCCGGAGACGCTGGTCGGCTTTGCCGTCATGGGAGGGATTTTCGGCGAAGGCATCGATCTGGTGGGTGACCGGTTGATAGGCGCGGTCATCGTCGGCGTGGGACTGCCGCAGATCACGGTCGAACGTGACCTGATCCGCGACTATTTTCAGGAAAAAACCGGGGCCGGATTTGAATACGCATACAGCTTTCCCGGCATGAACCGTGTGCTCCAGGCTGCGGGGCGGGTCATTCGCTCCGAAACCGACCGGGGGGTGGTGTTGTTTATTGACACCCGGTTCGCGCACGAGCGGTATCGATGTCTTTTCCCCCGCTGGTGGCAACCGGTTCGCGTGGCAAGCGTCAGCGACATTCGCGAAGCCGTCCACCGGTTTTGGCGGCCACCGTGATACCGTCTCGGAACTCATGTAAAATGTCATGTCCGCATGTCCATCCTCCAAAAGACCTTCACCGGTCACTTATAGGTCGTGCGCCCGGTCAGGTTGAGCTGACCGGCTCAGGACGGCTTGACGTTATAACATTTGTGATTACACTAGGATCATGGTGCTTGAACTAAAACTTCGCAAAGTTGGCAACTCGGTGGGCGTGATCCTGCCGAAGGAAGCTCTCACCCATCTCCAATTGGAGGAAGGCGACTCCGTGTCCGTGACGGACGGGCCGGATGGCAGCCTGCGGTTGAGTCCGTCCAAGGCCGAGGTCACGCGCCAGATGGAAGTGGTGCAGGACGTGATGAAGCGCTATCGCCACACCTTGCGTGAACTGGCCAAATGAAAGAGCCGGTCTGGGTCTTTCGCGAGGTGGTCTTCATGCTCCACGAGCAATCGCTGGCGCAGTTCGGCGGGTTGGCGGGCGTGCGCGACGAAGGGTTGCTGGACTCGGCACTGGGCAAACCGCTGAATCTGTTCGCCTACGGCAAGCCCACCCTTTTTGATCTGGCGGCGAGCTATGGCTACGGGATCGTTAAGAATCATCCGTTCATCGACGGCAACAAACGGACGGGTTTCATCGTCGCGGTAACATTCCTCGAACTCAACGGACTGCGCTTTGCCGCGAGTGAGGTGGACGCGACCGTGTGCACGCTCGCGCTCGCCACCGGGGAAATGAGTGAAGCAGCTTACTCGGCATGGTTGAAGGCCAACACGAAACGCGCATGAGCAATCCTAACGCCCTCGTCCAGAGGCTCTGGAACTATTGCGGCAGCCTCGGAACTCTTGCCCCTGCGTCTCATCCAACATTCCCGTGAGCAGAACCAATGAGCACAGATCTTCAGGCATGTAACAAAACTTTGTCGCACCTGCGACAAAGTTTTGTAGGGCGATTGACAGCACGAGCAGCGGGTCATTCCACCGGTTCCGAAATTCGGCGTCTCCGAATGCGATGGTGCGGCGGCAACCGTGGATCAAAAAAAAGGCCGCCGTCTCAGGACGGCGGCCCAGTTCGTTTTTTTGGATTAATTTGCGCCGATTTCGAAGCAGGCGCCTTCTTTGGTGCTGCGGACGTAGAGCTTGCCATTGGCCAGGGCTGGGGCGTTCCAGCATTTGCCATCGATCGCTTTGAAACGCGCCAGTTCCTTAAAAGCCTGGGGATTGGCTTCCAACAGCAGCACCTGGCCGTCATCGCTCAGCACGACCAGTTTGCCGTCAACGAGCACCACGCCACCGGGGCCAAAACCAGGGCTCGACCACAATTCCTTGCCAGTGGCCATTTCCAGGCATTTAAAGGGGCATTTGCCGTATTCCTTGAAACCAAACAGGCCATACAGGTAACCGTCCTTGACCACCGGGGTGCTCCAGTGATTGCTGACTTTGTTGCCCGGAGTGCGCCATAGTTCGCGGACTGAGAAGGTATCGCCCGACTTGCTGATTTTTACCGCGCCGGAGCCAACGTCGTAGCCTGCGGAACAATAGACAATATCCACGGAGACAATCGGTGAAGCGGCCGTGGAAACGTTATAACGGAACGCGTAGCGCCAGAGTTCCTTGCCGGATTCGGTGGCGACGGATACCAATCCGGATTGCGTGAAGAAGACTACCTGACGCACGCCGAGGATGGTGGTGGCGACGGGTGTGGCATGGGTCATGGTATCTTTTTGGGTGCCGCTTTTCCATGCCAGACTGCCGTCTTTCTTGTTGAAGGCCAGCAAGGGTTGGTAGGTTGCGTTGGTAGCTAGATCTTTGGGGACGTTGCCGGCGACGAAGATCAAATCGCCGTCCAGGACGGGGGAGGCGGCGTTTTGCCATGGGATCACCTTGCCGCTGTGTTCCGACGTCAAATCCGTTTTCCAAATGACCTTGCCGGAGCTGGCATCCAGACGAAACAGAGATAGATAAGCCGATAAAACATAAACGGCGTCGCCGTCCACGGAAGGCGTGGACCGCGGTCCGTTGCCGCCGCGGTTTTCCTTGGTGCCGTCATCGCCACCGCTATCGTATTTGGCCTGTCCCACGGTGGCGGCCCACAGCTCTTTGCCGGTGGCCGCATCGAGGGCCAGGCAAACCTCGTCTTCCTTGCCGTCGGCTTGCCGTCGCACCAGGGTGAACGCTTTGTTCCCGGCCACGGTGAAGGAACTGAAGCCGGAGTCGGTGGGGGTTTTCCAGACCTGGCGCAGGCCGCTGGCCGGCCAGGACTTGAGGATGGTTTCCGAGGAGATGCCGTCGTGGTTTGCGCCGCGGTATTGCGGCCAGTCAGCGGCCCGGAGTGTTGCCGAGCCCAGGCAGCACAGGCCCAGAAGCAGGGCGTTACGAGCGCACGTCGTGGGTTGCTGAAAAGCGTTTTGTATTAGGTTCACCATAATTTTCATCCGTACTAAAAGCCGTTAAAATGGGTCAAGCGTCAACAGTAAACGGACGCGCCGGCCGAAAAGAAATTCAAAACCGCGAATCAGGGCGTTAGGGCTCGGTAAAAGCGTTGGTTGAGATGGGTGGCGGCGGGGTCGAAAAGGTCCACGGCGCCGGCCGGCGTGGTGGTGTTGGTTGCGACGGGAACCCAATCCAGCAGGTTGGTTGATCCTTCAAGGCGGTAAATCCTATTTTTGTCGCCTATCAAATACAAATGTATCGGGAGGGCGGCCTCGTAGGTTAAAATGCCAAGCGTGGGGGCGATCGGCTGGAGGACCGTCAGAACGACGTGATGTTGCGTGTTGCCGCGGCCGGAGGTGGTGTTGGCAAAGCTCAGAGTGTCGTTGTAAACGCTGGGGCTCAGATTGGCCGCATTGGTGTTTAGCGTGACCGCCACGTTGGTTTGGTCGCCGGCATTCAAGTTTCCCGACACAGCGGACACGCTCAACCAGAACTGGCCTTTGCCCAAGGTCCAACTCAGAGGCGCGTCGCCGGCGTTGGTCAGAGCATAGACCTGGTTAGCGGAGGAGAAAGGTCCGCCGGTCAATCCTTCGGCTATGAAATCCACCGTCGGCGTCACGCTCAAAATGCCGATGATGCCGTTGACGTTGAGGGTGACGGTGCGCGTGGCGTTACCCCGGCCCGTGTCCAGGTTGATGCAGGAAAGGCGGTCGTAGTAACTGCCCATGGCCAGCGTATTGGCTTGATCGTTGATTGCGGCGGTCAGGTTGGTGCTCGCGTGAGCTTCCAGCAGGCCGTTCGTGGCGGACAAGGTCAGCCAGGACTGCGAATGGGTGGCCTGCCAATGGATCGCATCGGCGCTCTGGTTAACGAGGGTGTAAGTGAGGGTGGGGGGTGAAAAAGGTCCGGTCCGCTCGCCCACGGCGGTGAGATTGCGGGTGGGGCTGACCACCAGGCCGCCGGCCGAAGTGGGGAGGAAGACCAGGGCTTGTCGATTGGTGACCAGGGCTGGGTTGCCGTCGAAGGTGTACTTGGCGGCGACGATTCCAGTTTCGTTTTTCAGTCCGATCGTGGCGCCTTTGCCGCCACCGCGATTGTTGGCCGGATTGACTTCCAGGTATTGGAAAAGGATTTGTTGAGGTTCTTCGCCGAGGACGGCCTGGAAAGTCATAAGCGTGGAGGGGGTGGAGTTGCGCGGCACGCCGATCCAGGAGACGACCACCCGGCGATCGGGCGCCTCACCGACCACGCCGATCCGCACACTGCCGGCGGAGGCGGGATTCAAATTATCCCAATAGGGACAGATGATGGCATTGGGCGCGTTGGTTTTGGGCATGTCCAGGTTGGAGGTGATGGCCAGGCCGGGACTGCTAATAAAACCAATAATGCCATTAGCTCCGACGTAGAGTTGCTCGTAACTTTGTCCATAAAAGGTGAAGATAAACGGCAGGGTTTGAGCTGAACTCACACCATTATCCGTCAGGGGAAGGAGGGTCATGTTACTGGGATCGATCCAATCGAAGTGGGTGCCGGCCGGTTGGTAATTCGCGATGGCGGCAACTCCGAGCGTTTGGCTTGCGGTTTCGTTATTCACGCCGGTTACCGTCAGGGTCACGGAGAAATTGCCTTCGATCGCGAAGGTATGGCTGGGATTGACGTTGGTGCTGGTGCTGCCGTCGCCAAAATCCCATTGGTAGCTGCCGATGGCTCCCACGGATAGATTGGTGAAGGCAACCGTCACCGGCACCGCGCCAGAGAGCGAGTTGGCGGAGAAATCGGCGATCAAACTTGGCCCCAGCGCCTTGCGGAGGTTGACCCGGCCGCCCGTGATACATTTTCCGGCCAGGGCGGGCAGGAGATCCGTATTGGTGAGCACGCGGGAGATGAGTTGTTGGTAGGTATAATTGCTGAAACGAGCGCGAACCAGAGCGAAGACGCCCGCGACGCACGGCGCGGCCATGGAGGTCCCGCTGGAGTACGCATAGTCATTGTCGGCGGAATTCCAGGTGGAGTAGATGAAGGAACCGGGGGCGGCCAGGTTCACGGTGGTGGCGCCGTAGTTCGAGAAACTGGCCAGGGTGTCGCTGCTGGTGGTGGCGGCGACCGATACCAGATTATCCACGTCGTAATTACCTGGGTAGCTCGGGACCACATCGTTGTTGGTGCCCTCATTGCCGGCGGCGGTGACCACGACAATGCCGGCATCGCGGGCCCTTTGGATGGCCAGGCGGAGGGTGGAAGAATAGGCATCGGCGCCCCAACTGGCGTTGATGATGCTGGCGCCTTTGCTGCGCGCGTAGTCGAAACAGACAATCGCGTCGGAAATCGAACCATTGCCGGTGTTATCCAGGAATTTGCAGGCCATGAGTTGGACGCGCCAGGCCACGCCTACGACGCCTTTTTGGTTGTTGCCCACCGCGCCAATAATTCCCGCCACGTGGGTGCCGTGTCCAAAATCGTCATCGGGATCGCCGTTGTTCAGGACGGCATTGATCCCGTATAGATCGTCCACAAAACCGTCGTGATCGTCGTCCAAGCCATTGCCGGCAATTTCGTTGGGATTAACCCACAGGTTCGAAGCGAGATCTTCGTGGGTGTACCGAATGCCGCTGTCGATGATGGCGACGATGACATTGGTGGCGGTGTTTTGAATGTTCCAGCCCGCCGTGGCATCAATGTCGGCGCCATTCAGTCCGATGTTCTTCAGATGCCATAGGGTGCCGTCGAGGAATTTGGGATCTTGCGGGACGAGGTCGGCGTGGCACCAGATATCCGGTTCGGCATATTCCACCAAGCCGCTTTTAAGGTAGGCGGCGATGATCTCAGGCACCGAGTTGCCCGACTGTATTTCGATGACTTGCACCTGTTCGAGGTCAGAGAATGTTCGCAGCAGCCGCGTGCCGTGCTGGCGATGAAAAGCGGAGAGCGTGTTCAGCTCCAGGCCGGCTTTGGGTTTAACCAGGATGCGGTCGGAGCGATAGCCGTGACGGACGACGGGAGGGGCATGGGGTGGTTGCACGGC
>JADGRT010000430.1 GCA_017880715.1 Verrucomicrobiia bacterium
TTAGATTGAGCGCATGGCAGATCACGAACTTTTTCGGTTCCAATCGCTGGATCAACTGCGTTCGCGCGTGCAGGAACTTGGCCTGAATTTAGGCATCAGCGACGACCTTACCCCCTTGTTCGAGCCTCTCAAGGCGGGTCCTTTCACCTTGCCCAACCGGTTGGTGGTACTGCCCATGGAGGGCGCCGACGGCCAGGCCGATGGCTCACCCGATGAACTCACGGTCCGGCGCTATCGCCGTTTTGCCGCCGGTGGAGCGGGGCTCCTGTGGATGGAGGCCACCGCCGTGGTGGCCGAAGGCCGGGCCAATCCGCGCCAGCTCTGGCTGCGCCCCAGCAACGTGGCCGCCTTTGCCGCTCTGATCGGCGAGGCGCTCCGGGCTGGGCGGGAGGCCTGTGGCGAGGCTCATCGTCCCCTCCTGGTGGTTCAACTCACCCATTCGGGCCGCTATAGCCGGCCCGGCCGGTCGCCGCAGCCCATCATCGCCCATCACTCGCCGTTTCTCGATCCCACGCATAAACTGCCCCCCGATTATCCGCTGATTTCCGACGATGAACTCGAACGTTTGGAAGATGCTTACGTCGCGGCCGCGAGGTGCGCGCAACAAGCCGGTTTTGACGCGGTCGATATCAAGGCTTGCCATCGCTATCTGGTTTCCGAACTGCACGCCTCCTTCACCCGCGAAGGCCGCTATGGCGGTTCCTTCGAAAACCGCACGCGTTTCCTCCGCAATATCGTCAACAAAATCCGCGCCGCCGTCCCCGGCTTGGCGATCACGTCGCGGATGAATGCCTTCGACGCCATGGCTCATCCCTATGGTTTCGGCGTGGACCGGAACAATCCCAGTCAGCCGGATTTGACCGAGCCCATCGAGCTGGTTCGCTTTCTGAAATCCGCCGGCGCGCCGCTGGTCAACCTCACCATCGGCAACCCGTATTACAATCCCAATGTGAACCGGCCGTTCGATCTGCCGACCGTGGGCTCGTCCATGCCCGCGGAATCGCCGTTGGAAGGGGTGGCCCGATTTGTCGACGTTGTGCGGCGCATTCAAACCGAGTTCCCGGAGGTGCCCATGATCGGCGGCGGTTATTCGTGGCTCCGTCAATTCTTCCCGAACGTGGCGGCGGCCCATGTGCGGCAGGGATGGGTTTCGTTGGTCGGATTGGGCCGCCTGGCTTTTGCGTATCCGGATTTCGTCCGCGATCTGAAGGCCAGGGGGAAATTGGATCCGCAAAAGGTTTGTGTGGCCTGCTCGGCCTGCACGCAGATCATGCGCGATGGCGGACGCACCGGTTGCGTGCCGCGCGACGCCACGATTTACGAACCGATCTACAAGACCGGTCGAGCCGAGGCGCTCGATACGATCACGCAGATGGCCAAGAGCTGCCGGCAATGCAACGATCCCACCTGCGTGGGGAGCTGTCCGGCGCAGGTCAACATCCCGAAATTCGTGGAGCAGATTGCGGCCGGACAGTTTCGCGCCGCGTACGAAACCTTGCGCCAGGCCAACGTGCTGGCGGCGACGTGCGGCTATGTCTGTCCGTCCGAAACGCTCTGCGAATCGGTTTGTATTAACCAGCATTACTCGACCAGTGTGCCGATTCGCCATTTGCAGCGCTGGGTCAGCCGCCGCGCGATCGAGGAAGGCTGGACGGCTGAAGTTCGGCCGATTCCGCCGGCCACGGGGAGGCGGATTGCCGTGCTGGGCGCCGGCCCGGCCGGGGTGACGGCGGCCGCGCGCCTGGCCGCTCAGGGACACAGTGTCGTCCTGTTCGACCAATCCGAAAACCTGGGAGGTGTAGCCGCCGAAACCATCCCTTTGCCGCGCCTGCCCGATGACCTTTTGCGGCAGGAACTGGCCGATGTGTTGCGCGCCGCCGGCAAAAATATCCAGCGACGCAGACTGATCCTGGAAGGTCAGACGAATCTCGACCGGATTTGCGCCGAGGGTTTTGACGCGGTCCTGATTGCCTTGGGCTTGAATTGTTCGGTGCCGCTGCCGGCGAAAACCCGGCCGGCGCAGGGTCTGGAGGGAGCTCTGGATTTTCTGCGGCGGATTAAAAAGGGAGAGAAAATGACCGGTATGGTGCTGGTCCTGGGCGGGGGCAACACCGCCATGGATGCCGCGCTTTCAGCCCAGCGCGCGGGCGCCTGCGACGTGGCCATAGTTTATCGGCGGTCGTTTGCCGAGATGCCGGCCTGGCCCGAGGAACGGGATCAGGCCATTCGCGCCGGGATTCATTTTCTAACGCTGACCGCGCCCCTGGATTATGTGGTCGATGCGGCGGGTCGGTTGACGGGCCTGCGGGTGGTGCGGACGCAGTTGGATCAGCCGGGAGCCGATGGCCGGCGAACGCCGCGCCCGATCGCCGGTTCCGAGCATGTCTTGCCCGCCGACTGGGTCGTGGAAGCCATCGGTCAGCAGGCGAGTGTCGAGCTCAAGGCGTCCTTGAATGGGGTGCGATTCACGAACCAGGGGGTGTTGTGGGTGGATCCGGAGACGTTGGAAACCTCGCGGCCGGGCGTGTTCGCCGCCGGTGACATCATCAATGGCGGAGCCACGGTGGTGCAAGCCGTGGCCGAAGGCACGCGCGCGGCGCGATCCCTGGATCAATACCTGCGCCGAAAGTAGGTTGAAGCAGCCCTGCCTGCTCGCCTATGGGCAGGAGAATAATCTGGACGGCGACACTGAATTGGGTGAAGGAGCAGGGCCTCGGCGGCATCGGCCTCTGGGTTCTGGATGGCTCGCCTCAACCAGTAGCCCAGCCGCGCCCGACCCGCCGTAACCGTCAGAGTTTTCATAAAGACATAATAAAGTCTAGCCAAAGATATTTGAAATTTCGACCGCGGATTACGCGGATTTACGCGGATAAAAAAG
>JADGRT010000431.1 GCA_017880715.1 Verrucomicrobiia bacterium
ATATTTGGCCTCAGGAGTTCCAGTTTCACATCGACGGCACGCGGCTCGCGACGCTGCTCGCCTGCAAGGCCCTGGCCAATCGCCAGCTGGAAACCGCACTTTGTGCGATGAACTGTGCGCTCGCGAACGCGGCCCTTTTGGAAGGACGCTTCGAGCAATTGGCCGCCCGGGTAGCCGCAGAACCGGGTATGAAGAAACAGATAGTCGCGGACAATCTGGCCGTCTACAACCGGTTTCTCCAGATTACCGACGACGTGCGCGGGTCGCCGGGGCTTTTCCTCTGTGATGATGCGTTTCGAAAGGCACAGTTCAACTCCTATCCGACGACCTTGCATGACACCTTTACGCCGGCGCCGTGTCCGGATTGGGTCGACGAGGAAAAACTGAGGACCGGCTTCCTGCTGTGGCAGGAACATATGGCGGCATGCGTGCTCGTATTGTTCACTCACAGTCTCCCGGCCTGTTATCTCGATGCGAAGGGAATCCCGCTGCTCTACCGAAGCGAGCGTCTCCTGAAACAGGAGTTCCTGGCTCAGCGAATTTACGAAACCGGTTTCTTTTTGAAGGATGTGATGGACGAAGGCGGGCTGTCAGTCCTCTCGGATACAGGGGCCATGCACACCGCGTGGTTCGCGGCCGCAGTGCACAAGTTCCGGCCGGACTTGACGTTCGAGCTTGGCCGCTGTCTCGACCCGTGTTGGACGGACGCCCAAGGCAAAACCCACACTTCCCGGGAGCTGCTCGCCGATCCCAGGATTCAACGGGAATATTGGGGTCAGCAGGCGGAATATCGGGAGCAGCACGGCGCGATACCCGATGAGTACTCGGCGTCCGACCTCGGATGTCACAGTTTCGGGCGGCTTTTCCGGGACTGTCTGCAGCACGATGTGGATTTCCAGGGCCGTCGCTTGTGGGGACGCGGGTTTCTGACCGCAACCAAGGTCCGCTACCTCCACGCCTCGATGCGCTATATGGCACTAGGGGATCATGTCGTTCAGGAGAATGGGCAGCCAATCAACCAGGAAGACATGGCCTACACTCTCCTGACCATCGGTTATGTGATTCCACTGGGCCTGGAGAAACTCGGCGGGATTCTGAGCCGCCAGGAAAAGGAAGCGTTTCTGCATTGCTGGAAGGTCGTAGGCCACGTCATGGGCGTCGATGACGATATGCTCACCGACGATTGGGATGAGGCCAAAGAGCTTTACGAAAAAATCAAAAGGCGCCAGCAGGCCCCCTCCGAGAGGGGGGTTAAGTTGACCAACGCCCTGTGCGCCTTGATTGAGGACCTGTTGCCGGTCTGGCTGCCGTTTCGCAGCGCGATTGCACCGGTGTTGATCCGGGATCAAATGGGCGCCGATGCCGATGACGTGTTTGACGCGAGGACCAAGACCGCGTCGAGGAATCTGCTGGTCCGCGGGTGCTGGGCTTTCGCAAAGCAGGTACTGCTTCGAGTTTATTTCTTGAGCCGCTACTGGTTGTTCAACCGCATCGCGCCGGCCCGCGCTTTCATTGACCACCAAGTGCGGTTCATGGCGAACAGCATGATTGAATGCTTCCAGCAAACTTACGAGCGGCAGCGCTTCGATTTGTTTTCCCAAGAGCGAGGGATCACGGCGAATCCCAACATCACCCAGGTTGAACAGGAAAAAAGAGTGGCTATCCGAGACAGGACCTATACATGGGCGATATTCGGCCTGGGCCTCATCCTGCTGTTCCATCCTTTATTTTGGATCGGCGCCGCAAGTTTAGCCGTTTCATACTTCAGTTCCGCGCCTTGGCTCGGGTCCGCAGCGAACGCGATGTTCTGGTTGTGTTTCATTGACGTGATCGGCGTGACGATTGTTGAGGGGAGATTGAAGGCGTGCCTGCAAGCGTTGGCTTTTAAGGTGCCATCAAAATTCCTGATCTGACGGGGGACGATCTTGGCGGCGGGCCGCTTTCACCACCTCGCGGGCAGCTTCTTGTGCACGATGATGCGCTTGGAATCGATTGAAATGTAACCGCCGGCAGAAAGCTCCTTGATGATGCGGCTGACCATTTCGCGGGAGCCGCCAATGCGAACGGCGATGTCGTGCTGGGTCAGCCGCTCCGGCACCATCCGCATGCCGTCCCGCTCGATCGCGTGTTCGTCGATAAACCTCACGACTCGCCCGTAGACGTCCTTCAAGGCGAGATCCAGCACTTTATTGGTCAGGCTTCTCACCCTGCCGATCAGCTTGCGCATCAGATCGCGCGCGAACGCGGGATTGCGCTCCAGCAATCCTTCCACGTCGCCGCGGGGGATGACGAAAATGCGGCAAGGCTCGAGCGCCATCACCGATGCCGAGCGCATTCCACCGTCGAGCACCAGCTCGCCGAAATAGTCTCCCGCATCGATGGTATTGAGCACCAGTTCCGCGCCATCCTCATCGCTTACGTAAGCCTTGACGCGTCCGGACAGCAGAACGTACAGCGAGTCGGTCGCGTCGCCCTCGTTGACGAGCACTGCGCCCTTGGGAAATGTCCGAACCGTGCCGCCGGGCGCCAGTTCCCGCAATGCGGCTTCACTGAGGTTGGCAAACGGAGTGTGTACCTGGGGCATGAAGTTCCACCGGTTGGCGTGCGACTGCGGATTCTGACACGCCCGGGCTCAAGCTGCCATGGTCCCGCCGCACCCGGCACTTACCCTTCCCAATCAGAGCCGACCCTCACTGCGCCAGTCCCGCCTGGTCTCAGCTTAGGTACAATTGCCGCTTCGATCAATATTCGACGGCGCAGCATCGGCCGGGAGAACGCGCAAAATGGATGTCATCACCTGGTTTGTGCCGCCGAGTGTTCTGGATGACCCTCGAAAAACCACGCGCCACAGAGGCATCGCGAAATCCCTGC
>JADGRT010000067.1 GCA_017880715.1 Verrucomicrobiia bacterium
CGCGCGCTGGGCGCTGCATTACCAGGATGGCTTCTTTGTCCAGCGGGGCGATGCGGCTCGCCGGGAAGCCCTGGATAACCTGGTGAATATCCTCACACTGCGCGCCGCCGCCGAATTGGCCACCGGTCGGACGGACGCCGCTTTGCAGGATGTGAAACTGTCGCTACGCCTGGCTGATTCGCTGCAACCAGAGCCGCTGTTTCTTCCGCACCAACAGCGCAAGAAGCTGCTCCTGACCTCGCTGCAGGCTGTGTGGGAGGGACTGGTTACCCATCGCTGGACGGAAAGCCAACTGGCCGAGCTGCAAGCGCGTCTCAGCCAGTTCGATCCATCTTCCGAATGGCGGACGGCCCTGCGCGGCGATACGTATCTTTGGATGGAACAGTTTCGGCACATGCACGAACTTTTTTCCCTAAAAACCCTCCGGACACAGTTGGTGAAGTCAAATCCGAGGAAAACGGAGGATTTATTCGGGGAGGCTCTACTCATCCTCTGGTGGGTAGGTTATCCGACCGGATGGTATTACCAGAACCAAGTTTATATCTACCGGCTTTATGAGCGCGGCATGACCGCAGGCCCTTTATTCGCCCAACCCCATACGCCATCGGCCGGCAAAGAAGATCGTCTGGAGAAACCGGAGGATCCGTTGCTGGCGATTTTAATGCTTCCCAAGCTGCGAGAGATGTTTAGCGACGCGCGCAATTTGGATTACGCCACGTCAATCGAAGAGGCCCGGCTGGCGTGCGCGCTGGAGCGATACCGCTTGGCCCACCGAGAGTATCCGGCAACCCTCGAAGCGCTGACGCCGCGTTTTGTCGATGCGTTGTCACCAACAGCTAGCGCCCGGCAGCCGTTGCTGGACTATCGCCGCACCACCCCCGGCCAGTTCCTGCTCTACCCCGCCGGCATGACCCACGTCTCGGAGACCTGGCAGAAATCCAACTCCCAAGGAAATAACTATTTCGGCCTCGGCCGCCCCCTGGGTGACATCGATGGCGTCTGGCGTTTTCCCGCCAAGTAGTCTGGATCCCCCTCGCCTCAGGGCCACTGCCATTAATTACGGATCCGGCGCGGGAGCGGGCTCGAAATCCCCCGGTTCGCACTCATCCGCACCGTGAAGCGGACTGAAGTCCGCGCCCCGATCCAGGTCAGTGTCTCCTTAACTCAATGACCATGCACCTCCGGGTGGGTCCTTGAAGGTGATACAAAACTTTGTCGCACCTGCGACAAAGTTTTGTATAGACGAATCAAGAATTAAACATTCGTAGTTACGGACAGGCCACCCGGATCGGCTCGCTCTGCCTCCGGAACGTAGCGGGCGCTGTCGGAACGCGTCTGTGGGCAAAGCCCCAGTGGTGGCGCGTTCAAACGCACGAATCGCTGCGAAAAACTCCAGGCGATCCTTCATTCCTAATGCTGCTGCGACGGGCCCTGCAGTCGCACTCCGCCTCTGCCCACCTCGCTCTTAACTAGCTTACAAAACTTTATCGCAGGTGCGACAAAGTTTTGTAGGGTGGTTGACGGCACGGGCTCACGCATGGGGACTCTGAGGCTCGGAAATGACGCCGGCAATGGACAGCCGCGCGAAGCGGCGGCGGTGAAACTCGGGGAGTCCCAGATGACTATGAATGTCACCACGGCCGCGGCCGTCCCAATCGTCCCAATAAGGATGCTTTTCGACCCGCTTATAATCCGAGTCGCCGAGTCGCTCCAACGTCGCTGACCGGCGTTTCTTTCTCAGACGACCGGCTGCAACCGAGGTCGGCGGTGGCTGAAGCCGGCGACCTCGACGGGCACGCCCGGTTGCGGACGGAAAAATGGCAGGCAGAAAAAAGACCCGACCGTTGCCGTCGAAACAAGCCGCGCGAAATTGCGCTTGTGTCATCGACTGGGGGCTGTCACAATTGTTTTATGAAGAGGATTGGAACATGTATCGACGGTCTATTCAGGAGTGTTTTCCAGCGCTGCTTCAAACCCATCAAACAACCGACGGAGATGACCGTGAAGCGGCTGATGATGCGATGGCAAACGGCGGCGGTTTTATGTCTGCTGGGTGGCTGGGCGCCCAAGGTCGGCGCTCAGGAATGGGCGTGGGCTTGGCAGGCAGGCGGTATTGGGTATGATTATGGTTCGATTCTTCAGATCGCCCCAACCGGCGGCCTTTATCTCGCCTGCACCTTTCAAGGACCGACCACCCTCGGCAGCTTCACCCTAACCAACAATGGCACCCTTGCGGGGCTGATGAAATTGGGCGCTGACAACCAAGTGAAGTGGTTCCAGCCTAATTGCTCCGATTTCTGCCAGGATCCCGACGGCAACTTGATCGTCATGGGCGATTTTTGGCAAACCTTGGCCATCGGCAACACGAACCTCACCGATCCCTACGCCAGTTTCTTCCTTGCCAAGTATGACACCGAGGGGCGCATCTTGTGGGCTCAGAAAGGCAGTTCAACCGGCGTGACCCATTGCGGACGGTTGACGGTTGACTCCGTGGGGAACATCTATGCCACCGGATACTACCAAAATTCCGCCACGTTTGGTTCGACCACTCTTCCAGCAACCCAAAAGGGATCCGTGGACCTTTTCATCGCCAAATACGATAAGGCGGGCGACCCGCTATGGGCCCGGAGCGCGGCAAGCAGCGCGGACTCCAGTAATTACAGCGGCCCAGTAGTCGTTGACAAAAGCGGAAATGTTTTCGTGGCGGGAACCTATCAGCACACCAACGTGTTAAGTCCGGCGTTGGTCACCGGGTTCACCAACATCATGGGGACCAACTTTTGCGTCACAAATTACTACGGTGCCATCATCTTGACCAATGCCTGCAGTCTTGACGCGTTTTTAACCAAATACGACAGCCAGGGGCATGCCCTTTGGGCGCGACGGCTGGGCACTAAGGAAAACAGCTTGGCGACCGATTCAAACTTTGCAGGCGATCTCAAGATGGACGCCCAGGGCCGCCTCTGGATTGCCAGCTCTACATTTGGCTACACGGTTAGACCCAAGTGGTTGGACCAATATGACAGCGATGGCAACCTCTTGTGGCGCCAGGAAATGCCGGTTGCAGTCTCGTCATTAAGCATTGATCCCCAAGGCCAATGCGTTTATGCCTCGGGAACCTTCCAGGGCACGATTGTCTTTGGAAATTGCACCCTGACCGGTCATGAAGGAGCTTCAGCCGGCGATAGTTATGTGGTCAAATTCAATTCCGCCGGGACGGTTGTCTGGGCCAAGTCCGCCGGCGGATATGATTTGACCATAGCAGCAGGCCTAGCCGCCGATGCGGACGGCAACGTCTTTCTCACCGGAGGATTCCACGGCACGACATACTTCGGCGGTTTCCCGCTGACCAGCCAAGGCAGAAGAGATGTTTTCATTGCCAAAATCGCCACCACCCTGCCCAGCTTTATCCAGCAGCCCCGGCAGGTGACTACTAATGCCGGAGCCACTGTCACCTTCAGCGTGATGGCGACCCATGGGTTGCCTATGAGTTATCAGTGGCGGAAAGACGGAACGAATGTCGTGGATGATGGCCGGATTAGCGGCGCCACGACTGCGTGCCTGAGCATTACCTCAGTGCTGCCTGGTGATGCTGGAAACTACAGTGTGCTCCTGGATGATGGCGCCAACCAAGTATCCAGCGAACCGGCGCAGCTAATCGTTGGCGATGCCACCCGGTTTGTCTCCCTGGAGCAACGGATGGATGGTTTGTTCCAACTCAATTTTACCGGCGAATCCGGACGGCGCTATTTCATTCAATCGACCACCAACTGGGTGGACTGGATAGCGATCACCAACTTTGACTGCACCCGGGGCATCATCCAGGTCATTGACTTCAAGGCCGCCATTGATCAGCAGCGTTTTTACCGCGCCATTTCCCCATAAGAAACCGGCCAATTCCCACCCTTGCCGCCTGGTCGCCGCCAGCGGTTGGAGAAAAATGGACAAGGCGTGGCACAACAAGAACAAACTTGGTTTTGGAACCTTTGACAGGGTTTGACAGCCACCTTTCAGCGGCTATATTGGCCTCCCTTTATGAATCGCAACCCGCATGTAGCAGTGGTGGGCGCCACGGGCGCCGTCGGCATCGAGATGATCAAAACGCTCGAGCGGCGGAATTTTCCGGTGGGCAAGTTGACCCTGCTGGCGTCCGCCCGGTCCGTCGGCAAGCCGCTGACCTACCGGGGCCAGACCCTGAGCGTGCAGGAACTGAAGCGCGATTCGTTCCAGGGCATCGATCTGGCCCTCTTCAGCGCGGGCGGCAGCATTTCGAAGGAATTTGCGCCGCTGGCCGTCCAGGATGGTTGCGTGGTGGTGGATAACTCGAGCGTCTTCCGCATGGATGCCAACGTTCCGCTGGTCGTGCCGGAAGTCAACGCGGAGGACGTCAAATGGCACCAGGGCATCATCGCCAATCCCAACTGCACCACAGCGATCACGCTGCTGGCGTTGTACCCGTTGCATCACGCCTTCTTCGTGAAGCGGATTTTTGCCTCCAGTTACCAGGCGGTGTCGGGCACGGGCGCCAAGGCGATCGAGGAGCTCAAGCGCCAGGTTCGCCAGGTCGTCCTCAGCGAAACGGTTTCGCGCGAGGTTTATCCGCACCAGATCGCTTTCAACGTGCTGCCGCACGTCGATTCCTTCCTGCCAACGGGCTACACCAAGGAAGAGATGAAGATGGAGAACGAAGGCCGCAAAATCATGCATCACCCGACCTTCAAAGCGAGCGTGACCTGTGTGCGCGTGCCGGTATACCGGGCCCATTCGGTGGCGGTGAGCGCCGAGTTCGAGAAGCCCGTCACGGTGGAAGCCGCCCGCGAGGTGCTGCGTCGCGCGCCCGGCCTGGACGTCATCGACGATCCGGCGAAGTGCGAGTATCCCCTGCCTCTCTATCTGGCGGAAAAAGACAACTGCGCCGTGGGCCGGCTGCGGAAGGATTGCGCGCTGGACAACGGCCTGTGCTTCTGGGTTTCGGGCGATCAACTGCTCAAAGGCGCGGCGCTGAATGCCGTGCAAATTGCCGAAGAACTGCTGAAATAAGTGAGCGGTTGAACCTCAGCGGTACAGCAGGAATTTCTCGCGGCGGGCCTTGAATTTGGCCAGCTCCGCCGCCCAGCGTTGGCGAATCTCGGCGACCGACTGCCCTGACCGGATGGCTTCCAACGTGGCGCGGTCCTGCAGCAGGTTGTTGAATTGGTCCAGGTTGAACTCTTTCGGATACATCCGCTGTAAAACCCGGGCGATGGAAATTCCGATATCCACCACCTCGCACTGTTCCCGGTCCAGAAGTATTACATTGATACCGCCGCAGGATTGGCCTTTGAATACGCTGGCTGAGGGAGTGAAACGCACGGGCACGAACCGCACGCCGCGCAAACCCAGCCGGTTTAATTCCGCCGCCAGCTTCACATCGTCGATATACGGCGCGCCCACCACCTCGAACGGGGTGTCCGTACCGCGCCCCACCGACAGCGCGGTGGTTTCGAGCAGGCCGACCCCCGGATAAAGCGCGGCCTCGGTGAGACTGCGCATGTTGGGCGATGGCTGGGTCCAGGGCAGGCCGGTTTCATCGAACCACTGACTCCGTGACCAGCCTGCCACCGGGATCACCGTCAGATCGGCTTGGAGGCCGCGTTCCTCGTTGAACATCCGCGCCAGCTCGCCAACGGTCATGCCATGGCGCAGAGGAATCGCGTGATAAGCCGTGAAGGCGCCGCCTGGGCCGCCGAGCACGGGTCCGTCGAGTGTCACGCCATTGATGGGATTCACGCGGTCCAGCACGAAGATTTTAAGGCTCGCCTGGCGGGCGGCTTCCAGGGCGTGGCCCAGCGTGGAAATGTAGGTGTAAAAACGGCAGCCAATGTCCTGGATGTCGAATACCAGCCCGTCCAAATCCTTCAACTGTTCCGGCTTCGGTCGCCGCGTTTCACCATACAGGCTGTAAACCGGGAGTCCCGTGGGACCGTCCACGCTGTCGCCAATGCTTTCGTCGCGATCGCCGCGGATGCCGTGTTCCGGACTGAACAGGGCTTTCAACTGAACTCCGGGCGCCTGGCGCAGCAGATCGATGGTGGACCGGCGTTGCCGATCCTGGCCGGTAGGGTTGGTGATCAATCCCACCCGCAACCCGCGCAGAGGCGCGAACTTTTGCCGGGCTAAAACATCGATGCCGTTGAGTACGGACGTGGACGCAGTGGGGTGGGACGAAACCGGCGCGGGTGCGGGCGTGGCGGCGGCTGACGGGCGCGGCGGCAAAGCGCCGGCGACGTTTTGAAAATCGAAGCCCATGACGGCTTCAGCGGCGAGGGTGCCCAGGGTGCCGTACAAAGGCAGGACATTGCCATTGCCGTCAGGGTGATTGCGGTTGGAGAGGAAAACCCAGAAGGTGCGGGAGAAGGGATCGATCCAGAGACAGGTGCCGGTCCAGCCGGTGTGGCCGTAAGAACCCAGGGGGAAATGCTGGCCGCGCGGACGACTGTAGCCCGAATCGATATCCCAACCCAAACCACGCCGGGCTTCGACCGCCGTTGGCGATTGCACGGAGGTCATGAGTTTAACCGTTTCCGGCCTGAAAACGCGCACACCATCCAGCGTTCCGAGGTTGAGCATCATCCGCGCATAACGCGCCACGTCGGCCGCGGTGGTGAAGAGTCCCGCATGACCCGCCACGCCGCCCATGCGGCGCGAGGTGGGATCATGCACCACACCGCGCAGCATCGCGCCCTCGGCCGACTCGGTGGGGGCAATCCTTGACCATTTTGAAGCGGGCGGCAGAAAGCCCGTATCCATCATCTTCAAGGGCCCGTAGATTTCGCGCGCGGCGAATTCATGGAGCGGACTTCCGCTGACGCGCCGCACCACCTCCCCTAACACAATGAAGTTGATGTCGCTGTAACGGAAAACCGTGCCCGGCGCATTCTGGGGTTTTTCGGCGCAGGCAAGCTCGATGGCCCGGTCGTAGCCGGTCCATGAAGGTTGGGCGCCAAGCCCGGGACGCAAACCGGAGGTGTGCGTCAGCAAATGTCGAACGGTGATGCCCTCCTTGCCCTGCTCGGAAAATTCCGGGAGGTAGGTTTTGACGGGCGCATCCAGTTGCACCTGGCCGCGTTCGATCAGCAGCAATATGGCCGGGGTGGTCGCCAGCACTTTGGTCAGCGAAGCGGCGTCATAAATCGTCTCCGCGCCATTGGGTTCTGGCGCGGGTACCAGCGCGCGGCGGCCGTATGCCTGCCGATAGCGGGCTTCCTGACGTTCCAGCCAAAAAACCGCTCCGGGTGTTTTCTTCTCGGCGATGGCATGGTTGATGGCTGTGTCGATGGCTGTTAACTTAGCGGGATCCAAGGCGATCCGGGCCGGTGGCGGCGTGGTTTGGCAGGCGCAAAAGCCCAGCAGAACCAGCAAAACGGATAGCACGGCTGATTTTGGCATGGTGGGTAATTAGCAAATCCCGGGGGCCGGGGGAACTTCATTTTTGAGCAGCTTGGGTGCCGGGTGCATCTTGCTTTTTTCGGAGCACCGACATTCCTGGAGCGCGGACGCCCTCGTCCGCGAGTTCGCCTCGTTTAACTTCGCGCGGATGAGGGCATTCGCGCTCCTGACGATTGCGATTGCCACCGGACGGAGTTCCGGCTATTCCGTTGAGCCATGAAATCAAGATTCGCTCGGGCTCATTCTTCGCGCCGTGAATTCATTCGGCGAACCACGACAACCACCCTCGGCTTGGCGGCTGCGCCGTCGCTCGTGGATTCGATTCTGGCCGCCGAAACCGAATCCCTGACGAAGGAGCCGGGGTTGGTGGGCTCGAATGTCTATGGCTGGACGCAGTATTATCAGCGCGAAAAGAAGCCATTCGACGCCGGCGAGGTCATGTCCGCGCTACGCGACGCCGGTTACGATTATCTCGAGACCTTTCTGGATGCCGGCCAGCCCGATAACAACGCGCGTCTGGCCGAACAAATGAAAGCCAAGGGATTGAAACCGGTCACCCTTTACACCGGCGCCCGGCTGCACGAACCGGACAAAGCCAAGGAGGTCATCAAAAGCTTGCTGGCGGCCGCCCGAGTCTGCCAGGAGGCCGGGTTCCGCTGCTGGAGCTGCAATTTGGATCCGATTGGCCGCGAGAAGACAGATGAAGAACTTAAGAACCAGGTCGCCGCGCTCAAAGACCTGTGCGCGGGACTGAAAGAAATCGGGCTGCGCTTGGGGGTTCACCATCATCTGCCTGAAATGGCCAATAAAGCCCGTGAGTTTCATTATGTATTTCGGAATACCGATCCGGCCTTGGTGGGTTTTTGCTACGATGTGCACTGGGTGTTCCGCGGCGGCATCAAGCCCATGGATGCGTTGAAGGAATACGGCGACCGGGTGGTGTCGTGGCACATCCGGCAGAGCCGCAACGGCGTTTGGTGGGAAGACCTGGACACCGGCGACGTGGATTACGCCGAAGTGGCGAACTACGCTCAGACTCACAAACTGCCGCGTCGTTTCACCGTGGAACTCGCGCTGGAAAACGGCACGCAAATCACACGGTCGGCGGTGGAGAACCACCGGCGCTGCCGCGAGTTCGTTCGCCGCGTCTTCGGCGCCTGACGCCGATCAGGCGGTGCCAGGGAGTGTTAGCTTCGGGGACAGGCCGTCCCCGCCCCGGTTCGGCAGCCAGGCGGGCACGGCTTCGTGGTGGAACAGGGAAATCCATTCCTTGGCAGCGGTGAGGTCGGATGTCGAACCGCCCCGCAGCTCCCACCGGCCACCGGCTTTCTGCACCAGTTCGGCCTGGCCGAACGATGCAATAATCCATTCCTGCTGACCCAGCATTCGCTTGATCCATAGTGTCATCATGCCCGCAGCCTAGCAACCCTGGTAGGACAAATACGGTCCTAGGCTGAAGGAAGTAAGGGCTTTGTTTAGCGTGTTTTTTCGTCCTCGTCCTCGTCCGTCGTCCCTCGTCCTCGAAGGTTTTTGTTTCGAGGACGAGGACGAGGGACGAAGGACGAGGACGAGCCCAGCCGGGAGTGCGCGTATGATGCCATGACTTTCCGCATGACAAGAGAGGGGGTTTACCTGTTTACTGACCAGGCAACTGCATGTCGCAAATGCTTAAATCATCCGGGGCCATGGGTGCCGCCACGTTGACCAGCCGTATCCTTGGCATGGTCCGCGAGATGGTTTACGCCAACTTCATGGGGGATACGCCGGTGGCCAGCGCCTTCAAGCTGGCGTTTCAGATTCCCAACCTGTTCCGGCGGTTGCTGGGCGAGGGGGCGCTGTCGGCGGCCTTCATCCCGATCTTCAAGGACAAGGAGCGGAATGCGAGCGAAGCCGAGATGTGGCGGGCGGCCAACGCGGTGCTTTCGGGTTTGGTGATTGCGGCGGCGGTCATTGTGGGCGTGGCGCTGGTGGGGATATCGCTGGCGCTGGCGCTGGGCGCGCCCAGGCCTTTCACCGGCCTTTCCGATGCGCCTCTGGAGTGGTCGGGACTGGATGGGGTATCAGGCGAGTTGATGACGCGAGGATGGTTCAGCGCCAACACGGTCCTGATGCTGCGGCTGCTGCAGATCATGTTTCCGTACATGCTGCTGGTCTGCGTGGCGGCGGTGTTCATGGGCATACTGAACGCCCGGGGGCATTTCTTTATTCCGGCTATGACCGCCACCATGCTGAACGTGGTGATGATTGCGTCGGTTTTGTTGCTGGCGCCGCGCATGGGAGCGCGGCTGGAGACTCAGATTTTTGCCTTGGCCATCGGCGTCTTGGTGGCGGGAGTGGCGCAAGCGGGCTTTCAATTGCCCACGCTGTTTCGGGAAGGGTTTCGTTTGCAATGGGTCACGCCGTGGAACAACGAGGTGGTGGGCCAGGTGGTGCGCAAAATGGTGCCGGGCATGATGGGGGTGGCCGCGTTTCAGATAAATGTTCTGCTCACCAACACGCTGGGCTATTGCGTCGATCAGAAAATCGTGGCGTCCTTCGACTACGCCGTGCGCCTGATGGAACTGCCGCAGGGCGTCTTTGGCATCTCGCTGGCGACCTACCTGCTGCCGACGCTTTCCGGCCTGGCGGCCGAGAAGCGGTATCCGGAATTTCGCGGCACCCTGACGCAAGGCCTGGGCTACCTGTTGTTCGTCAATCTAATCGCCTCGATCCTGCTGACCATCATGGCCGAACCCATCGTGCGCCTGCTGTTCGAGCGCGGCGAGTTCGACATGTTTTCCACGC
>JADGRT010000432.1 GCA_017880715.1 Verrucomicrobiia bacterium
GCGACTTTGCGTTAATCCAATTGGCGTTTTTAGGTTAATCGGCTGGAGTTTTGGCGGGTAAAGCGCCTTTGCCGTCAGCCGTCGCCAATGCACGGAATGCTTCCGCGTGCAGGGCCCATTCCTGTTCCAGTTCGCGGACTTTGTCCGAATGGTCCCCGGCCAGGTTCCTAAGTCGGGCTAATGACATGACCCTTTGTTCCTGTTGAGGGCGCTATCAGATCTTCGGTGTTACATCTGGATACGGTCCGAGAAACCGCTCGCCGTTAAAGTGAATCATGTGATCGGGATCGTCGGCGATCCACACCTCGGATTCCCAAGCAATATGCGAAACGAATGACTGCATGGTGCGACGGTTCTCGAAGGCGGTGACAAACACTAGACCCGCTTTGCAGCCGGCGAACAGGTTCTTGAGTTCCTTGCGCCGCTTGCCATCCACTGGGCCAGCGCTAGTGACGGCCTCGATAAGCAGCAACCAGTTCTTGGCGGTGTAGTGGACGATCACGTCGGGAATCTTGGCGGCGGAATCCATGGTAACTCCCAGTGCAGCCAGGCTTGCTGTCTCCAGGTGGACGAACTTGTTTTCGGTGTCGCCGATGTAAATGACCTCGCCGCCGGGGGCGAAGGCTGCGCAGAAGTTCTCGATGATGGCCTTGATCAGGGGATTCTGTCCGCCGGGAGAGAGCGCAACCTGGGAGCCGTCGGGCAATGTCACCGGCACGCGGGCCAAGTTTCGCTTCCGGGCGATCTCATGCTTGAGGCTTTCGCGGCTGGCGAGGTATTGCTTCAAGGCTGGTTGCCATTCGAGGGTTCCGACCTTGCGGAGTAATGCCAGGGCAGACGGTTCGATCTGATACACCGTCTTCCCGCTATTGGTCGGGCGGTTGGGATCGTCTGGATTACGGAGCAGTAAACCCTCCTCCACAAAGTATTTGACTGCATCGTCTCGAATGGTTTCGCGGGTGTTTGGTGCGTAGCGAACTCCGTAGGTTGCGGCGATGAAGTCAATAACGGGAGTAATGCCGCGAAGCGGAGCTTGCGCTTCAGCCCACGGAACATCGGGCCCAATGTCCAGCAAGGCGAGCAGCGTGTAGGCGGCTGTTTCGTTTCGTTGCTTTGGACCAAGCTGCAAGGTGGTGAGGGCTTCAATGGTTTCTGCGAGCCGCCGTTTTCTGGCGGCAGTTTTGCGGTTGGGTTTATCGGCAGGCATGAAGATGTTTGGTGACGAGTTGATCGATCTCCTCCTGGGAGTGGTCGAGGGCTTTCATTGCCCGGCCCATGGATTGCAGCGTGTCGCGGTCGGGATAGGCCAAGGTGCGCAGGTCGGTGGCATTCACCTGGGTATGGCCGCTGAAGCGACGGAAATACTGGTCAACCACCGTGGAGTTCAGGAAGACGTAGAGGCCGACTGCCAGACTACGCTCCAACCCATGCCCGCTCGCATGGAAGTAGTTCAGGTGGTTCTCGAAACCGACCCATTTTGCTTTCACCTGCTCTGGGTCAAACATGCAAGCCACGAGGCGGCGACGCTCTTCCTTGGAGGTAAAACGTTTGGTGAGCAGATACACCCCGGATGGCACAAGCCACCGACGCGTCTCGTCGTTGTCGAGGATGGCGTTGGGTTTGCGGGCTTCGTGCTTCGGCCAGTGAACGGTGCCGCCATTGAAATGACAGGGATAAAGCAGAGGCACCGTGCCGCGTTCCGGCTCCTTACGAAGGGCGTCCTTGAGTCGAAAATCCACGACACGCCCGGTCGAGACCGTCACGCCCAAGGATGCAAGGCTGGAGCTGAGGCCGTCCATGGTTTTCTTGGCCGTTGCGTGGCTGGGTGCCGAGGGAATGTGGATGAACTTCTCTGCGTCGTGCGGGCGAACGACTTCAACGAAGGGAAAGACCGTCTCGGCAATCACGTCGCCATGCTCTCCGCTGCTGCTGGAGATGACCATTTCGCGGGGCTGGTTCCGACCCTTCACGGCATGGAAGATGATATTCTCCTGCAACACGCTGTCTTCGCGGAATGCGGCTTTTCGAGATTCAAAAACATGAAGCCGGCGCAGCTCCAGATGGTTCAGAAAGTCTTCGCGGAAAGGGCGGAAGTAAGGGCCATTGCAAAAACTTCGGGGCGTGATCCCGACGAGTTGTCCACCCGGAACCAACAAGCGCTGAATAAGGGCGATGAAGCCGGTGTAGAGGTTGCTGGTTTCGACTCCGACGGAACGCAGGGCGCGCCTTTCGGCCGAGTCGCTGCTGATTTTGCGGTAGGGCGGATTTGCGATGGCGGCATCGAAGGAGGGTGGCGTCGCTCCAAACAAATCACCCGCAAGACGTGCCGACATTTCCTGGATAAAGTCGGCTGGATGAATCGTGAACGCGAATCGAATGCCCGCCTCTGTGCAAAGACGCTGGCATTCCCGCATGGTCGCGGAAAGGGCGTCCAGAATGAGGGGATCAAGCTCGTAAAGGGTCGCCTCGACGGCGCGAACGCCGCCATCCCTTTCACATAAGCGCGAGACGAATGCGGAGGTGAGTGCGCCTGCGCCTGCGCCTGCATCCAACAAGCGCACCACTCCGGGGAGCGGCCCGAACATCGATGCCATGAAGTCGGCCACCGGTGCGGCGGTGAGAAACTGTCCGAGTTCCTCCTGCCGCTTTCTAGGTTCTGATGTGGTCGCGGTTTTCATGCAGCTAATACAATCTCCTCTCCCTTGTTTCATCTTGCACGCTCAAAACTCCGCCCGCCTTAAAAAGTTGTACCTATTTGTACCCGCAAACGCCAACAAATGGCCCCAAACCGTCGCAAAACCTGAAATAAACCGTTTGAATATAGTATTCAATACCTGAACGATATCAACGTGTTGCGTTAT
>JADGRT010000068.1 GCA_017880715.1 Verrucomicrobiia bacterium
ACCTGCGAAGCTCATGATCGATTGATGCTGGACGTTATGGCAAACATGGCGGATAGCACGCTGAACAACAGGAATCCCACCCCCATCGCCATGACGATAATCAACGCGGGCTCGATAAGATTGGTCATCACGCGCAGGGCCACGGTCAGTTCACCCTCGTAGGTTTCCGCTATCCTGTTTAACGCGCTGGGCACCTGGCCGGTTTCCTCCCCGATCCGGACCAAGTCGATCATAAGCTGGGGGAAAACTCCGGTGCTAGCCAGCGGCTGAGCCAGGCTTTTGCCATCCGTAACGTCCGAGCGGGTTTTTGCAATAGCCTCCTTGACAATCACATTGGACATGATCTGCTCCGTGATGCTAAGGGACGTCAGCACGGGCACGCCATTGTGCATCAGGGTAGCCAAGGTGCGGGCAAACTGGGCGAACACATTCAAACGCACCACCTTTCCCACAATGGGCACCGTAAGTTTCAACCGATCCAGCGCCCTCCGACCCGCCGGGGTGGACTGGTACCGCTTGAAAACCACGATCGCCGCCACGGTCACCAGAATCAGGAACCACCAATAACGACTGAAGAAATGGCTCAGACCGATGAGCAGGCGCGTCGCGGGCGGCAACTGCACGTTCATCGAGGTGAAAAGGTCCATGAAATTCGGCAGCATGACGGTCATGAAGAAAAAAACGATCACCACGCCCACACAGCCCACGATGACCGGGTAAATCATGGCCGATATGAACTTGGATTGCACCTCGGCGTAACGCTCAAAATGATCCGCCAAACGCCGCAACACATCAACCATGGCACCACTCTGCTCGCCAGCCCGCACCATGTTCACATAGAGGTCGGAAAAGATGATTGGCTGGCGAGCCATCGCGTCGGAAAGGCTTTTGCCTTCCATGACATCCTGCTTCAACTGCTTGCTAACCGTCGTGGGAATGCCTTTGGTGCCCAAATGAGTCATGCTGTTCAAAGCCGCCGCCAGCGGCATGCCGGCCTGCAGCAGGTTGGCCAGTTGTTGGGTAAAGGTCGCCAACTCCTGCAGTTTGGGTTTGCGCGGCCGATCGAGAAATTCACGCAAGGCAGGCGGCAACAAACCCGCCTTCATTCCCTTGGAGGAAGCCGATTTTTCCGCCATTTTGGCCGCCGCCGATCCTTTGGGTGCCTCGACCGAAATGGGAAACATGCCCAGGCGCTCGATCTGGGCCAAGGCCGCCGAACGATCCGCAACCTCCAAATCGCCCTGAACCAACTCCCCCGACCGGCGCCGGGCTTTATATACAAATTGTGGCATATTGAACTATTTGTGGAAAACCATGGAATGGAAAAAGTTGCCTTGTACCGGAGTCTCCGCTGCCCGAGGTCAAGCTGCCGGATGCTTCCTGAGCGGCACCATAACCTCATTGGCACTGCCCCGCCTGTAACCCTGCAAATCAAGCGTAACCTGCGTGTAGCCAATCTGTTTAATCGCCTCCGCCACGCGCGTTGACAGACCGTCCGCAAGTAACTTGGTCATCTCCCCAGGCCCGACTTCGATGCGAGCCAATTGCCCCACTTTCAGTTCGTGATGACGCACCCGAACATCGAAAAAACCGGCATCGCGGAGCACGTATTCTGCCTTTTCGATCATCAAAAGCTTCTCGGGCGTGACCGCCTCGCCATAGGGAATGCGCGAACTCAAACAGGCCATCTGCGGCTTGTCGGCCGTCGGCAATCCCAATTGGGCCGAATACTCGCGAATCTCCGCCTTGGTCATCCCCACCTCCTTCATCGGGGCGCAAACTTGAAATTCGGCGGCCGCCTGGGCGCCGGGGCGGAAATCGCCCGCGTCGCTGGCATTCTCGCCATAAAGAATCACGGCCAATCCCTCCTGCCGCGCCAATGGCGTCAACTCCGCGAACAGCTCGTGCTTGCAGAAGTAACAGCGGTTCTGAGGATTGGAAAGGTACACCGGATTGTCGAATTCCCGGGACTTGACCCGTCGAACCGGGATGTTGAAGCGCTGGGCAATGTCCAAGGCCTCCTGCAATTCCCGGCGCGGCAGACTGGGAGTATCGGCGATTGCCGCCACCGCCCGCTGACCCAAAACTTCATGGGCCACATAGGCAAGGAAAACCGAATCGACACCGCCTGAGTAAGCCACCAGGCACGATCCGTAAGAACGCAACCGTTCGCGCAACGCTGCTAATTTGCTCATACCTGATTCAAAGGTGCCATCCGACCCCTGCCTTGTCGAGCCACGATGCCAAAAACCCCGCCACTTTTGCCTTCCTTTCCGTCAAGTTGCCTGTTAGAAACACATCCCATGTCCGCCAAATTGAAACTTCATGCCGGATTTCTGGGAGCCGGCAAAATGGCCACCGCCCTGGCCAATGGGTTTATCAAGACCGGCCTGATCGCCCCCAGCCAACTGCTCGCCAGCGACCCGTTCGAACCGGCCCGCGAGCATTTCGCCAAAGAAACCGGCGCCAAGACCACCGCGAATAACCTCGACGTCCTTAAATTCGCCGATGTCCTTTTCCTGGCCGTCAAACCCAACCAGGTCCAGGAAGTTCTGCCTGACTTGCGCCATCACTTCCTCGCCAAACACCTGCTCATTTCCATCGCCGCCGGCATTTCCCTGGCTAAAATCGAAACGGGCCTCGGTAACGGCGCGCGCGTCATCCGGGTCATGCCCAATACCCCCATCTTGGTCGGCGCCGGCGCCGTGGGATTCGCCTTGGGCAAATATGCCACCAGCGCCGACAGCCAGTTAGCTCGACAACTATTCTCCGCCGCCGGCGTCGCCTTCGAGGTGAAGGAATCGCTGCTGGATGCCGTCACCGGACTCAGCGGCAGCGGCCCCGCCTACGTCTATCTCATGATCGAAGCCCTCAGCGATGGCGGGGTTGCCGCCGGACTGCCACGCGATATTTCCACCCAGCTCGCCGCTCAAACCGTTTTGGGCAGCGCCAAAATGGTCCTCGAAACCGGCCTGCACCCCGGCGCCTTGAAAGACATGGTCACCAGCCCCGGCGGAACCACGATTGAAGGCCTCCATGAATTGGAAAAAGGCGGAGTGCGCGGCTCGCTGATCGCTGCCGTCCGCGCCGCCGCCGATAAATCCCGAAAACTGGCGCAGGCTTCGTGAGCTTCCCTCCCCCCACCGAGCCACAGGCGCGCCTGCTGTGGAGCGCACTGGCCGCCTTGGCCATCGGCCTTCTGCTGGCGATGGTGGGACTTATGGTCTGGGGCGGCTTCTGGGTGATTACAAGACTGTCTTCGGTGCTGCTGCCCCTGGCCATTGCGGGCATCCTGGCCTACCTGCTGGATCCAGTGGTGGATTTTCTGGAAAACCGCCGCATACCCCGAACGCGCGCCATCCTGATGGTTTTCTTCATGGCGGTCAAGTCCTGGTGGCGCTCTGCGACGGCGTCCTGCTCACCGTTGGTTTTCTGATGCTTGGCTTAAACTACGCCGTCTTGCTTGGTTTCGTCGCCGGGCTGCTAAGTATTGTCCCGTACCTGGGCATAATGCTCAGCCTGATCCCCGCACTTGCTCTGGCAGCCATTCAATTCGGCGATTGGTGGCATCCGGCCCTGGTGCTGGTCATTTTCGGCCTGGTGCAAACCCTGGAAGGCTTGGTGATCTCACCCAAAATCATCGGCGACCGGGTGGGGCTGCATCCCCTGACAATCATCATCGCCGTCATGGTCGGAACCACTCTTCTTGGCGGCCTCCTCGGGGGCGTCCTGGCCATCCCGCTTACCGCCGCCCTGCGCGTCATCATGTTCCGCTACGTCTGGCGCTAACATTAGGCTGAACCACAAACGGTTGCCGCCCAATCCCTGGTTTAGAGTACATTCGCGCCTGCGGCAGCTCGCAGAACCGCCGGCCTCGGAACTCAGGCGCCCGGTTTGATGATCAACTTGCCCAGCACCGACCGCTCCCGCAACGCCGAAAAAGCCTCCGGCGTTTTAGCCAGCGGCCACTCACGGTCGATCACCGGCTTCAGTTTGCCACAGGCCGCCCATTCCAGAGTTATTGTCAAATCGGTCCGGTTACGGCCATAGCTGCCGATTAACCGGTGTTGTTTGACAAAAAAGGGCCAGATGTTGAGCGAGATCTCTTTCCCAGCCGTGGCACCGCAGGTCACCACCGTGCCGCCCCGCGCCAGACAGGTGAACGCCATGGTCAGAACCTCCCCCCCTACATGTTCAACCACCAGATCAACCCCGCGTTTCTGGGTGATCCGGCGCACCTCGGCCGGCCAATCCGACCTTGAGGAATCGACGGTAAACTCCGCCCCGAGCTTCCGGGCCAGAGACCGTTTGGCCTCGGAGGACGCCAGGGCGATGACACGCGCCCCGAGTTGTTTGGCAATCTGCACCGCCGCCGATCCCACCCCGCTGGCGCCCGCCACCACCAGCACCCAGTCGCCGGGCCGCACTTCCACACGATCGGTCAACATGTGCATGGCCGTGCTGCCAGCCAGGGTCAATGCCGCCGAGGTTGCAAAATCCACGCCCTCCGGCAAACGCACCAGCGAGCGCCAAGGCACCACCACCTGCTCGGCAAAACCCCCGTCGCATTGAATGCCCAACAACCGGCCCTGCAAACAAAGCGACTCGTCGCCCCGCAAACAAAATTCGCACTCGCCGCAGAACAGGTTGGATTGAACCGCCACCTTTTCACCCACCCGCCATGCGTCCACATCGTCCCCCAAATCGACAATGCGTCCGGCCACCTCGCCGCCCAAGGTGCGCGGGAGCGATAGGGGGATCGGCAACTCACCCGACTCAGCCCACAAGTCCAGCCGGTTTAACCCGCAGGCCTCCACCTGCAATACCACGTCTTCAGGTCCAGGCTGGGGGTCGGGAAGCTCACGCAATTGAAACTGTCCAGGCGTGCCATGCTGGACGAGTTGAACGGCTTTCATGAGCCTTATTAAATACCGATTGTGAAATTTCGACAAGCCGAAAACCACCGATCCAATCACCTAGGGTGTTTTGGACTGCGGCAGTCCTCTGCCGCTTTTCGGCTTTGCGGGGGATGCGAAAGCGCCAGAGGACTGGCGCAGTCCAAAAGCTGGCGCCACGACCGGTGCTCCGACAGATGGGCTACGCCAGCAACTCCGCGGGGTTATCGCTCACCCCAATCAGTCGCTGGCCACCTTCAACTTCTTGCCGGCCGCCCTGAGCCCATCGGCTTAGCCGATACAAAGTGGCAAAGGCATAGTCCGGCGCTGCCCCCCCTTGTCCTCCCACCAATTCCGCGCCCCGCCGGACATTATCCTGCATCCAGGCCGGCAATCCCACGTGATAAGGATTGCGCTTCACCTCGCCCACATGCAGCGACAACGCCGCCATCAGATCCGCGACCTCGTCCAGGCTGGATTCCACCATGACATTGGGTTGGGGATGAGCGGCCCAATACTCGGTTTCCACGACCTGGCAGGCGAACTCACCGGGCATGGCTTGGAGCGCATCCATGACCAGATAGTACGTTCCGCGGTGCGTCGAGTTGGCATCGAGTTCGTGCGGGAAAAACACCAAGCTCGGCCGCTGCCGTTCCAAAATCCCGGCGATGACCTGAACCGCGCCCCGCCATAAATCGGGGGAGGCCTTCCGGGTCTGCGGATTGATTTTTTCCAAACCGCCGGCCGTCGAAAGCTCCAATCCAAATCCGAGCCAGCCGCAGGCCGCCTGCAATTCCTCCCAGCGCCCCGCCCGCCTTTCCCGGTTGCTGCCCAGGGTGACCGCCACGTTGACCACCCGCAGGCCCGCCTCGCGCAACAACCGCAATGGCCAGGCTCCCATAATGCACTCGTCATCCGGATGCGGCGCAAATATCAGCGCCACCGGGGCATTGGCGGAAGGCGCGGGCCGGTGGGGCGCCGAAAGATTACCCAGGGACAAGGTTCGAGCGTCGCGTGTCAACCGCGCATAGTCCGATACATATTGACGGAAGGGATTCATAACATTCGGTTCAGGTTATCGTATGATGGCCGGCAGGCTGGCCGCCGCGATGGCCTGCCCCTGACGCTTGTCCTTTTCGTCAGGCGTATGAAAAGCAACGCGGGCGGACAGATCCGGAAATTCCGCCTGCAAAACTTCCCGCGCCCCGGCCAGAATCAGTTCGCCGCCGACCCCGCTGGTCACGCGCCCTAGAATGAGCACCTGTCCGAATTCATAAAAGTCGGCATAATGCGCCACCGCATAACCCAGGCAGGTGCCAATGGTCTGGTAAAGCTTCTTCGCCCGCGCGTCACCCCCAGCCATCAATCGCTGAACTTCCTTCAGTTTCTCCGGCAACGTCATCTCCCGGGGCAGCACAATGCCCGCCGGATCGAGCAACCGGCCAACGGCTTGTTGCGAAAAGTACTGCACGCCGCAGCCCCGGTCCCCTGACCACTCATCGCGCGGCGCTTGAACCGCGTAATCCACCGGCGCAAAAGCCAGCTCGTTCAGCCACGACGTAATGTTCCCCTCGTTGGTCACATAACCCGCGGCCTCGCTGGATCCCAACGCCATGCCCAGCACCCCGTTTTTTCCCAATGACATCGAGCCCGCCAGCGCCGTCACCTCCCCATCGTTCACCACTTCGAACGGGATGCCTCCCCAGGCCTTCTGGAGTTCCAAGAACAGGTTGCGCACGCGGGTTTTGAACTGATCCGGCGGCACGCCGCGAAACAGGGACGCCACCTGGATGCGGTTATTGACATAAACTCCGGCCGCGCTGCCGCCGATCGCCTCAACGCGCGGCAAATGCTTGGCCGCGCGACGGAGCGAATCCATGATCTCATCGAAATGCCATTGGGGATCGGTTTGCGGCACGGGATTCCAAACCACTTCCTCGCTGAATAACACCTCGCCATCCCGCACCGCCGCCACTTTGCGGTCGCTGGCCCCGAGATCGAATCCCAGGCGACATCCATTCAGATGCCTTCCCAGCGGCGCGGTGTTGGCGCGCTCCGGAGGCAGATCGCGAGTGACGACCACTTCAAACGGACGCTCGTAAATTCGATCCCCCATGATGTTCGCGTCGAACTGGCCGGTTGGTGTCTCGCGATAATGCCGCTGCAACGATTCGCCCAAAGAAGGCGGTCCATCGAAATAAACCCGGTAACCGCCTCGCGACCACAACATGAACTTCACCAACCGTTCCACATGGGCAAAATTGGCTGTCGCGGGTGACTGTTCCTCGGGGAAAATCTCGGTCTGGTAATGAAACACGGAACCATCGGCCTGCTCGAAGGCGAACCGGACCTTCACCGGCTGGCCCGAGGCGCGCGCCGCCGCCCGGAAAGCCCGGTTCGCCAGCACCGCCGGACGAAAGCGCGGATCCAACACCGGTTGAATTTTTGGAACCGCCTCGGCAACGGATGGAGAATTGGGAATAGGCGTCATTTATGTTTCAGTACCCCCGCATGCCTATTCCTTTGAAGTCCCGAGCGGCTCGGCGTAGATGCCCACTTCGGCCAAAGCCGGGCAGACCGGCGCCTGCGTCACGCGCACCTGGACTTTATCCGTCGTGAGATAGTTGGCCAAACGCACCAGCCGCCGGTTCCCGATGCTGGTGCCCTTGGCGAACTCCTGCCACCGGCCATCCTGCCATTGATCGAGCGCAAAAGCCTCCACCCGCTGCCCCAAAGGCAAAAACTCGCGCAGACTCACCACGTTAAAAGTCACCGGCTTGCCAAAATCGATGACCAGCTCCGGCGTGGTCACGTTATCGTCCGTTGCCCAGTACGTCTCGCGACGGCCATCGGCAACCCGCCGGGGGCCAAACTCGCTGGCGTTCCCGCGGGTATTGCTGGCAGTAAGCTTTGCGCTTTTGACAAAATCCTTGGAAAAAGTGGCGGCGAGAATTCGATGCATTTCATGCAGCGCCTGCGCGTCAAGGTCCTGAACCCGGCCGCGACGATCCGGCGGCAGGTTCAGATTAAGACACGCGCCCCGCCCCACCGATTGATAATAAATCCGCAATAATTGCGCCGGGGTTTTGACGCGGCTGTCCTCTTTGGCGTGATAGAACCAACCAGGCCGAATGGACACATCGCACTCCGCCGGCAGCCAGTCGGTGCCGGGCCGCTCTCCTGAATTCAGCCCCGCGCTGGTGCCCCCGGGGACCCTACCGGCCATGTTCAACGTCGCCCAACAGGGATCGCCGGCCACGCCCGATTCATTGCCCACCCAGCGAAAATCCGGACCCGCATCGCTGAACATCGACGCCTTCGGCTGCAATTCGCGCACCATCTTCCAGGTGTTCGGCCAGTCGTAATACGTGCGGTTGTCAATCTTGCGCATCTCCCGGGCGCCTCCATAAAACCCATCCCCGCCATTGGCGCCGTCGAACCAGACCGTAAAGAGTTCGCCATAATTCGTCAGCAGCTCGCGAAGCTGGTTGCGGTAATAAGCAAGGTATTCCGGCCGCCCATAATCCTTGTGATTGCGATCCCAGGGCGAGAGATAGACGCCAAACTTGAGCCCGTGCCTGCGACACGCCTCGGAAACCTCTTTCACCACGTCGCCTTTCCCGCCCTTCCAGAGGCTGTTCTTCACCGAGTGCTCCGTATATTGGCTGGGCCATAAACAGAAACCGTCGTGATGCTTGCAGGTCAGGATCACCCCCTTCATGCCCCCTTCCTTGGCTGCCCGCACGATCTGGTCGGCGTCGAATTCCGTCGGGTTAAACACCTTGGGATCCTCGTCGCCATAGCCCCATTCCTTGTCGGTGAAGGTGTTGACCGTAAAATGCAGAAAACCATAGAACTCCATCTCCTGCCATTGAAGCTGCCGTTCCGTGGGGACCGGACCGTAGGGCGCCGGCGGGGGCACCGCACCAACCCCCGTCGGAAGCAAGGCAACCCAACACAACAGCAAAACCGCACCCGCCGCAAATTTTGGGATTTTCATAACATGCAGGAAAATAGCGCAATTGCCTGGGCAATGGGAATCCATAATTTCTAGCCAAAGATATCTAAGCAAAAGGCCAACCGCAGGTTGTCGGGAGCGGCAATCGCCTCGATCAGTTGGCCAATGCGCTTCATTTCATGCCTTTGGAGCGCGGACATTCTTGTCCGATGCTGCTAGGATTTCAACGCTGTCATCCCGGAGGGATGGCTGAGAATAGCCCAGCGTTTCAACGCTGGGACCGGGATCCGGGAGTGCCAAGTCCCGAAGGGACGGTTGAACTTGTGGTTCTCAGCCGTCCCTTCGGGACTCAACCGTCGATCCGTCCGCACCCGGCGTTGAAACGCCGGGCTATTATCAAAAGTCCCTTCGGGACAAAAACACGGCCTCCATGCGGCACCAACAGCTCAAATCCTAGTGGCATTGGACAGGAATGTCCGCGCTCCAATGTCGGCGCTCCAAAAAAGTCGCGGCCGCGGCGCGGGGTTTCCATAATGATTCTTCCCCTCGTTCGATTATTGCTGCTGACCATACAACTCCATTCTTAATGAATTGCAATGTAAATCCTGGTCCTGGCTGAGCCGCGCGCAGGTTCCAGCCCACGACCATCCGACATGCAATTAGTCAGGGCGTCGCGGAGCTCCGCCCTCCGAAACATCAATGTTTTCGGACGGGCGAGTCGGAGGGGCGAGTTCCAGGAGCCCCCATCTTCTCCTTCCTCTTCTGCGCCGCCTCCCGTCCCACAACCGTCCGACATCCGTTTAGTCAGGGCGTCGCGGAACTCCGCCCTCTGGAAAAAGTGAGTTGCGCCCGTTCCCCAATCCATTTGACAAGTCGGCGGGCGGCCCTTGAAAATAAGGCGTAAACTCGGTGACCATCTTTTAACCTAACCTCACCTCATGCTCGCAGTCGAACCTTCAGGACCTTGTCCCCGCGCGTTATGCCAAACGCATCCTGCAACCACGCCCGCGCATCGAACCGGGCTGGCCGCTGGAAAACTCGATGAGAGGCATGACTTCCCTTCACCCGGGACAAAGCAAAAGTTCCCACTCGGTCGTTTCTGGCCTTCTCCTGCAAAAGCCGCTGGTTTTGCCCTTCCTGCCATCAATGCAAGGTCCAAACCTCCGCCGAATTCAGCACCCACCACGTTCTTGGTCCGGTGCCGCATCGTCATTACGTCCTGGCGATCCCGAAAATGCTGCGGCCCTACTCGGAGACCAAGGCACCCGCGCGTGCATGCTTACATTTGCCGAAAATGAAAGCGGCGCGAAAGCAATTCTCCCTAACCGGCGTCAGCCTTA
>JADGRT010000433.1 GCA_017880715.1 Verrucomicrobiia bacterium
GTGACAGAATGTCAACGGAGAACAAAGGTAAACTTCTGGATGAAGTGCGCCGCAAGATGCGGCTGCTTCATTATTCGATTCACACCGAGCGATCCTATTGCGATTGGATCCGGCGGTTTGTCAAATTCCATCGGATGAAAAGCCGTGACGACCTCGCTGGCGGAGAAGCCAAGATCGAGGCGTTTCTGACGCATCTAGCCGTGGATCAAAGCATTGCGCCTTCCACCCAGAATCAAGCCATGAACGCCTTGGTGTTTCTTTACAAGCAGGTGCTCCAACAGCGGTTGGACGAGGCCATCAACGCAATCCGAGCCACCCCACGGGCTAGACTGCCGGTGGTCATGACGCGCGAGGAGGTGTCGCGGGTGCTTACGTTAATGTCCGGGACGCCCCAATTGATCACCCAGTTGCTGTATGGCAGCGGAGTGCGCATCATGGAGGCGGTTCGGCTACGGGTGAAGGATGTGGATTTTGAGTTGAAAGAGGTTCTGGTGCGTTCAGGCAAAGGGGATAAGGACCGGGTTACCACTTTTTCGGTAAAACTCATTCCGTTTTTTAAGCAGCATTTGGACAAGGCTAAGTGTTTGCATGAACAGGATTTAGCTCAGGGTTGCGGGGAGGTTTACTTGCCCTATGCCCTGGCACGGAAATATCCCGGAGCGAGTCGCGAATGGGCCTGGCAATGGGTGTTTCCAGCGCGGGAGTTATCGATTGATCCGCGATCAGCCCAGAAACGGCGGCATCATGTGGATCCCAGCGTGGTGAATCGAGCGATACGACAGGCGGTAATTAAGGCGGGGATTGCCAAACCGATTAGCGCGCATTCATTTCGTCACAGTTTCGCAACCCATTTACTCCAACGGGGTACGGATATCCGGACGATTCAGGCGCTGTTGGGCCACCAGGATGTTTCCACTACGATGATCTATACGCACATTTTGCAGCAGGGTGGGCAAGGCGTTCCCAGTCCGTTGGATGATCTGCCATAGCACCACAAGTGAGGACCCCTAATTGAGTTTTCTGACAGGATTAACAAGATTAACAGGATGCCAAGATTCCCCATTTATCCTGTCCATCCTGTGAATCCTGTCATCATGGTTTTTAATGCAGCCGTTCAGGATTAAGGTTTCAGGTTTCAGGGTGCAACTCACGGCCCATCTTCTGGACGGGAAATAGCGGATAGAGTTCGCAATTATTTTTTACCTGCCATTTTTCTGCCAGCGATAGCACTGGGTTCTCACCCCGCAGCCATTCTGCCAAGCGGGACGGTCGATTTGGAAGCAATGCCCAGGAGCGGGACGTTAAGCGGCCCGGAGTGCCGCGCGCCGGAAGACCATCGCTGGTTGGCACACTGGACTCCTCATTCGGATGCGCCCTGCGTTTTTAGAATTGCACCTGCTCCGTTGAGACGGTACGACTTGAACCATGCTTTCACGACACCCAATGCAATTAACCCCTGTCATGCTCACCGCCCGCACCCTGACTCCACCGTCCACTTCAGTCCGGCTTCTTTCCCTGGCTGGCCTGGCGCTGATTTCCCTGGCCGGCTTCGCGGCCGCGCCGGATGTGCAGTGGCAGCATCTTTCCAGTAAAACGGGCCAACTGCCGACGCCGCCCGGCGGTTCCGTGCAGCAGACCGGCGCCGTGGTCGCTGATTTTGACGGCGATGGCGTGAACGATTTCGTGCTCAGCTTCCGCCAGAAAGCGCCGGCCCTGGTCTGGTATCGCCGCACCGCCACCGGTTGGGATTTGTTCGTCATCGATAAGGATTACCTGACCATCGAGGCGGGCGGTGCGGTGTGCGACATCGACGGCGACGGCGATCTCGACCTCGTTTTCGGCGGCGATTGGCAAAGCCCGCAGGTGTGGTGGTGGGAAAACCCGGCGCCTAACTTCGATAAAAACCGACCCTGGAAACGCCACCTCATCAAGAAGGACGGCCAAAACCAACATCACGATCAAGCCTTCGGCGATTTCCTGGGGAAAGGAAAACCGCAGCTCGCCTTTTGGAACCAGAACGCCAAGACCATCTTCCTCGCCGAGATTCCCACCGATCCGCGCCAGGTCGAGGGCTGGCCGTACCGGCCGATTTTCACCGGTGCGGCCGGCGAGGAAGGGCGCGACACTTTCAAGTATCCCGAGGGCATGTCGGCGTATGACATCGACGCTGATGGCACCGTGGATTTGCTCGCGGGCAACACCTGGTTCAAACACGTCGGCGAAGGCAAGTTCAAGGCCATCCGTATTGCGGATGTCGGCGGCCTGATTTTCGCCGGCTATTTCAAACCGGGCAAATACCCGCAGATTGTCATCTCGCCCGGAGATGCCGTCGGGCCGCTTAAATGGTTCGAATGCACCGGCAATCCCGAAAACCCAGCGGATTGGGTCGGCCACAACCTGCTCGACCGCGACATCATCCACGGTCACAGTTTGCAGCTTGGCGATGTGAACCGCGACGGGCACCTCGACATTTTCGTTGCGGAGATGGCCAAATGGCATGAGACGCAATCGCAGCCCGACAACCCGCGGGCCACGGCATGGATTTTCTACGGCGACGGGCAGGGGAATTTCACCAAAACGGAACTGGCGGTCGGTCAAGGCTGGCACGAGGCGCGCTTGCGCGATTTGGACGGCGATGGCGATCTCGATCTGCTGAACAAGCCGTACACTTGGGAGACGCCGCGCGTGGACGTGTGGCTGAACGGCGGCACGCGTTAGCTTCGATCCTGGTAGCCTGGTAGAGCATTGAGGAAGTATTTGCACAATTCTCGGAGGGCTGAGTTAAACGAGGCCCTGATATTGCTGGGAAAAGTGAAGTGGGGCTCCCGGAGCTCGCC
>JADGRT010000434.1 GCA_017880715.1 Verrucomicrobiia bacterium
CCGGTAACCGTGATCCCCGCATACATCCGCGCCTCCAACACCGGCCCCGTTTGCGCCTGCATCGTTTGCATTAAACAGGCCGAGGCGCCTAATAAAAGTCCCCGACTCGCCCGCCGTAGGGTGCTGTTCATAATGGTGTTCCCCTCGTTCGATTATTCATGCTGACCATAAAACTCCATTCCTTTACCATTGCAATGTAAATCGTGGTCCTTACTGAGCCGACGACGCCGAACAGGTGAAATAGGCCGCGTCGCCCGCCCGCACCACCAAAAACTGCCTTGGTAATGGCGCCTCCAGCCCCCACGTTCGATTCGTTTAACTTCGCGCGGATGAGGGCATCCGCGCTCCAAAATATTTTGCGATACCTCGGGCGCCGCCTCACGGCAGGGCTGGTGTGACCAGCCGGTAGTAACGCATGCCGTTGGGCGGCTGGTTGGTCACCGCCACCATTCCACTGCTGATCGCCGCCGAAATATCTTGCAGTTTCAGCCAACTGTTGCCCGTCAAGGAATCGCAGTATTGCACCGTGTAGGTTTTCCCGGCGATGGCCTGGAATTGGAGGATAATGCCATTCGGGGATGCCACGGCGTTAGCCACTTTCAAAACGCTTTGCGGATTCCGGGGATCCGTGCCGCTCAGGTATTCCTGCAAATTACTCAGACCATCAAGATCGGCATCGTCGCTCGCATCCGCCGCCAGGAACGGATTCAATCCATAGGCCAATTCCCAGTCGTCAGGCATGCCATCGCCATCGGTGTCAGCCGCGAAGTTGCCCCGGCCGGCGGTTGGCAGCAACGCTACCCAATTGGCGGGATCATTCGCGTATTTTAACGAGTCGAGCCGCTGTAGCGAGTTGCCCATGCCATCCGCCGTCGCCGGCCATGGGGTGGTGTCGGCGTATTCTACTTTGTCCACGGAGACATAGGGCACGTAGCCAAGGTTGATATGGCCGGCCCCCTGCACAGAATCCGGCTTTTGCAGATCGATCTTGTCGCCGGCATTGCTCAGCTTGCCACTGTAAGGGCCAAACAGGAGCACGTTGGTGGCCAGGCCGTATTTGTTTCGGAAAGCCGCCGTCAGGATGGGATTGGCGGTCGGTTCGAAGCTTACCACCAGGGCATACTCGCCGGGCGCCAAGGTGACGTTCATGGGAAAATCAAAGTCCACACCCCCGCGAATCCGCCAGGTATTGGTGGGCTCGAGCGGATGGTACAACGGACACATCTGATTGGTGACCGACCGCAGTTCGATGAATTCATCCAGGGTGTTGTCGATGCCCAGAGTCACCTCGGCTGGATGATACATGATTTCATTGATCACCACCGGGCCCATCAGCGGATAGGCATTGGTAGCCCCGCGGCTTTGGCGGAACTCATCCAACGTCACGGGATTATCCACCCCGAAAGTGCGATGGCTCATCATCGCATAGTCGAAACCGACGCTGGTTTGGAAACGACCGAACGAAACTCCGTTTTCCGTGGGCCCGAATTTGACATCCGTGCGGTACCCGGACAGGTTGCCGGCAGCATCGGCCTGCGACAGATACACGGCGTCGCCTTCGGATGAATTTAAATTGAAGAAATTGGTGTCGGCTGGATCGCCGGATGCGGCGAAGAAAAAGACGGCGTAACCATGGGCCTTGAGCAGGGTGCCATTCGGGATGCGGTACTTCTTGAAATTGCCCGGACTATCGCTCAAAAACCAACCGCCAATGGATACATCGGCGCCAGTGGGATTATACAACTCGACGGCGTCTTCCAACGGCGGATCGGTATGCGCCAGGATTTCGTTGATAACCACATTCGTCAGCGGCAGGTAGTTGCTTTCACCGGGCGTGGGCGTAACGGCGAAGTTGGCAAAGTTAGGTCCGCCGTCGGGTAACCGCCCCTGGGATACACCGAGTGCTTGCGTTCCGAAGGTCACGCTATCAAGCCGAGTTGAGCCCAAGAAAATCATGAGCGCCGAGCCGGCCTTGGACAACTTGAAGCCGACATGGCTGGGGCCTTTGATGGGAGTGCCATCCGCGATGAACTTCTGGAAGGCGCTGTCGCCGGTGCCAATGAAAGAAAGCGCCGGGATTGGGGAAAGCGTCGGCTTGATCGCATCGTCGGTAAGATACAGGCCGCCCAGTTCCACCGGAGTCGGTCCGGAGTTGTACAGCTCGAACCAGTCCGAGCCCGAAACCGGATCCGCCATCCATTCGTTGACCTTAAGCGCCGAGGGACTCCCCACGGTGGCGGCCACATTGACGCCATCCTTCGTGGGTAGGCACAACCCCCAGGCGCCGCCTTTGGCGGCCAGCCGACCGATGGACAAATCGGGTATCTGCATGCCAAACACAACGGAATTCACCACGTTCGTATTAGTATCGTATAAATAGAGCGCATCGCCGCCGGCATTGAGGCCGAAACCGGTATTCAACGCTTCATTATTGAGATTTGCGTCGCAATAAACCTGCAAATACCCATTGCCTTCGATGTAGGTGCCTTCGGGGAACACCCACCGGCGTGGCAGTAATGGATCCGAAGTCAGACTCAGGCCGGACAAGCTGACCCGGGTCGGGGAATTATTGTATAATTCGACCCAATCCGGCGTGCTGCCGCCCAGCTCCGTTTTGGTGACGTTGTTGGCCAGAATCTCGTTCAACACAATGCCGGCCTGCACGGGCGCCGCCAGGAGACCCAACAGACCCAAACCGATCAAAATTTTTCGCGAAAGATCTTTCATGTTATTCCATTTATCCAAATCGAAAACGACACCGACAGAGTCGTTACAGTGGTGCAATGTTAGCAGGATTCAAGCCAAATCACGGTTGAGCCAGGGCA